>JAQGHT010001075.1 GCA_028291565.1 Planctomycetaceae bacterium
GTTTCGCATGCTGGGGCAGCAGCTCGGACAGGAAAATCCCAGGAACGTTCGTGGGAATCGCTCCGAAAGGACCTCGATATTCCGAAGGGGCATCAGGTTTGGGATCGTATGACTCAAGCTGACTTGGTCCGCCGTCCAACCAGATCAGGATGACGGACTTATCGTTTTTCTGCGCGGCGCCCTCGGCCCGCAACTTCAAGAGGTCTCCAAACGACAGCCCCGCCGCGCCCAGGAATCCCGCCTTGATGGCGGTGCGGCGACTCATCCCCTGGCAGTTGGATTGACCGGTCCCGTGTTGCAGTTGCAGCATGCGTTGTTCCTCAAATTAGCATTTCGCGGTCCGATATCACTGGGCTCAGCTTACAAATCGGCGCGCTGCTGTCCCCAATATCAACAATACCACAGCAGTTGTTGATGCGTCAAGTTGGACTCGATTGTCCGGTTTAATTCCAGAGAGCAAAGAGCGAACCAGGCCCGATAAAAATCGGGCCTGGTCGATATTATAGAATCAGTCAATCCTCGAGATTATTGCAACCGGATCGTCACCCAGCCGTCGTTCGCGTCAATCTCCAGAATATTGACGTTGACTGGATCACCTTCAGGTTTGTCGACCTTCATCGTCCGCGATTCCTTTTTGCTGGGAATCGAGTTTTCCAGCTTCTTCTTGATGACACCTGCCCGTGCGACCTGTTCGGCAACGTTTTCCGGGGCATCAACTGCGTCCACCAGGACATCGCCGCGTGTAATCACGACGTCTTCGCCTTCCACTTTGAAGCTCAATGGAACGGTGACAATCTGTGGAGGAATATTACCGCCCTGGGCCTCGTCACGTTGGAAGCCGGTCCGCAAGATCAGGTTGACCTTGCCGTCCGCCACTTTCAATCGAATGGGGTCTTTGTCGGTGAAAATAAAGGCTTTGGGCTGCTTGGCATCGTCAGTCGCCGGGGTCGCTTCTTTTTTGGAGAACGTGACAGTCTTTCCCAGCAATTTGGAAAGCTTGTCTTGCAACAAACTTCGCAGTTGTTCTTCGTTCATGGTCTTGCCGGCGACATCCAGCCGATCCAGGAAATTGTTGATCAAGCTCTCGTGCATTTGATACACGAGATCGCTTTCACCCACTGCGACCGTCTCGGGCTTGCTGCCACCCAGTTCGCCTTTGGCCATCAACCGCGTGTGCAAATCGAGTTGCGTGTCGGTGCTTTGATAGTGTCGAGACTCGGGATACAATCCTTCGGCCTTCAACGGAGCTGTGACCTTCGTCTGCAGCTTCTGATTCAGTTCGCCGAACTTATTGTCCACTTCGTTGTCGAACTCAGGTCCGACGCGAGACGTGACGCGTTGCGCGGCAATGGCTTCAGCTTCCGGACGTTTGCGAATCGCGGCGTTGATCGCGGCACTCTTGAAAAACTGATTCAGGAACGGAATGTTATCCGCGCGGGTTGACGCATCAACGGGCTCGTTTGAGGCATTGACGAACATGTTCGCTGGCGAAGTGCTGAACTTCTCGCCGTCGAAAATCACGTCCTTATTGGCTTCAATGGTATGGCTGCCATTGGAGTAGATTACCACACTACCCTTGTGAGAATCCGTGTTGGTTTTCACGGTTCCGGTCAGGAGCACGCGGAAGCGAGCACCGTTCGGGCTGGCCAGAATATCGAACTTGGACTGTGTCGACGTGATCTGACAACCATAGACGTCAGCGCCCAGGATGAAGTCGTTGACTCCTCCTTCTTCGATATGCGTCTTTGCCAGAACACGATTGAAGAAGCCTTCGGAAATCCCGATCTGCATGTTGTAGTTGAAATAGTATTGTCGCAGGACCGTTGACAGTCGCTCGCCATTATCGGCGGCCTGTTCACGAATTTTGCTGAACGCGGCGCGAACCTGTGTAGCGGCAGCGGTCGTTCCGGTCGATTCGTATTTCTCAAGTCCGTCGAGCAAGGCTTTCAATTGAGCCCGGACTTCATCCATGTTGACGCCCGTTTTCGCCCGATTCAATGCGGCGACAACACTGCCCAGCTTGGCGATATAATCCGATAATTCTTTGTGGGCCACGAATTCCTTCACTGCGACATCCTCGGAATTCAAAGCCTGCTGTGCTTTGGCGTTGACTGCCGTCAAGGCTTCCAACAGTTTTCCGGCGTCTTTCTCCTCAGCGAGAGCTGACCGAACGCTGCCCATCTGCAGGAATGTTTTCCAGCCGTCGCCCCCTTTTAATCCATCCAGAAAGCCTTCAGCCGTATCAATGGCTGCAGTCAAACTCTGTTTGGTGGCATCCACAGCTGTGGCGGTACCAACAGCGGGATCAGCAGACAGCGTATCAAGCACCGCGGTGATGATTTCGATGCGTCGAATCAAACCGCTCTTCAGGCTGACCAATGGTCCCTTAATCGGAGCGTACTGCGAATCAGCGAGGGCCTTTTCGAGAACGCCCACTTTCGCTTTCAAGTTCTCAAGCGCGGCAGTTTGCCCTGCAATATCGGCCGCTGTATCCCCATAAAATTTTGTGAGGTCGGCGGAGACTCCATCGCTCCATTCCTTCCAACTCTCGGGAAGAGTGGCAAGCGTATCCAACAATCCATCTGGAGCACTGGCTGGCAAAAGCCCTTTCAAACCAACACCGCCTGCTGCCGGTGCCGGGGCGTCACCCTGGGCTAATGCCCCTGTGACGAGAGCAGCGCAAGTGAGAGCACCACCCAAACGCCACGCCAGTCCTCGGGCACGTCTGGAAGGGAGATTCGACGCGGTAACCGCTGTGGGACTGAACTGCATGATCTTTCGACTCCGCGCAAGGAAGAAGGGTGGCCTTCAAACATCAAAAATGACGGAAGAATATTTGAGGTCTTCGTCGCCTCACGGCCAACAACTTCCCCTCAGGCAACGGCCGTCAGGTAAATGGTGTGTCCGAAAAGCGAAAAATGTTTGAGCGCTGCTAATTCCGGCTCCAACCGGAAATTCTCCGTGTGTTCGATTAATTCGGTACGATCATTATCACGCAATGATCAAGTGGATCGAAATAGGGCTTGTCGCGATCACGAAAAGATTGCTCACGCTTCGGAAATTTCCGACTACCGAAACATTGTCAACTACAAACTTCAGGGAACCTAGAGAACCTATAGGCCCTGGTTGTTTTTCCTCAAAAAGCGAGTTACGTCACGGTCATTCATTGGCAGCCTAATAGTTAAGTCCGAAATCTTTTTGCCAACAGCTTCATTCATATGGATTTCCGATTGACAGTGGATTCCAAACCCGATATTTAATTTCTTGCAGGGTGATTCCAAGTCGGTGTATAAGCTAGTCACGGATGATTCAGCCTCGACGCAGAGGACTGCAACCGATCGCTGCCGCTGTGGGTGCCAGGGCAGTATATGATCAAATTTCTAGTGCACCGTTTTCAAAGGAGCCACGGAAATGGCTGAAAAGAAACCCGCTGCCAAGAAGGAAACCGCCGCCGCTGCCAAGCCCCCAGCCAAGTCGACCAAGGCTAAGGAAGGCGCAAAGCCCGCAACCAAGAAGAAATAGGGGCTCCACCGATCGCGGTGGTCTCCACCAACTTCGGTGAATCGGGCTTCGATGGCTTTCTGCTCGCGAACTCGTTCCTGTTGTCTCCCTGAATAGGCCGAACGCACAGCAGGCAGTACATCCCGTCAGCAGTAAATCCCGTTTAGGGAGTCCGCAAGCCGCGGATCAATATTACAACGATCCGACAGGCTGAGCAGATTCTGCTCAGCCTGTTGTCTTTCTTTGGTAGCGAATCCCGGCTATCATGCAACTTCCCGCAACAACGAGCGCTCAGCATCGAGTTACAGGAGAATTGCATGTCCTGGCGAATCTTTGGGGCCGCACTCGTTCTATTTTCGTTGCCGCCGGCCCTCTTGGCACAAGGATATTCACCTGACGAAGCAGTCCGCCGAATGAAACTTCCGGATGACTTCGAGGTTCAACTTGTCGCTTGCGAACCGCAAGTGCGACAGCCAATTTGCGTCAAATTTGATGATCGCGGCCGCCTCTGGACAATCCAGTATCTCCAGTATCCCAATCCCGCGGGGCTCAAACGCGTTAAAGTCGATCGCTGGTCGCGGACAGTATATGACCGAGTTCCAGAACCGCCTCCCAGGGGACCACGAGGTGTCGACAAGATTTCTTTATTGATTGATCACGATCGGGACGGGCGGGCAGATGAAGTGAAAGATGTCATCACAGGATTGAATCTTTGCACTGGTCTGGAGTTTGGTCATGGTGGTTTATATGTCCTGCAAGTTCCTTATTTGTTGTTCTATCCCGATCGAAATGGCGACGACATCCCGGATTCCGATCCCGAAGTCTTACTGGAAGGGTTCGGGATGGAGGATGCCCAGTCATTTGCGAATCACTTGACCTGGGGGCCGGACGGCTGGCTATATGGAGTTAACGGCAGCACGACGACTTGCCGCATCCGGGGAATTGAATTCCAGCAGGGAGTCTGGCGCTATCATCCGCTCACGAGGGAATTCGAACTCTTTTGTGAAGGCGGCAGTAACACGTTTGGACTGACCTTCGATGCGGAAGGAAATCTGATCTATACCAATAACGGGGGCTATCTGGCGTTTCACGCCTTGCAAGGCGCCTATTATCAGAAGTCGTTCGGTAAACACGGGCCCTTGCACAATCCCTATACCTATGGATATTTCCCGGATCTGAAGAAAGTGGGGAGTGTTCCAGGTGCGCCAAGCACTGGCGGAACAATCTATCAGGCGGACGGATTCCCGTCACAATTCAAAGGCAGCCTGATTTCGGGGAATTTTCTGGGCCATTCAATTTCCTGGTGGCACATGTCACCAATCGGTGCCACACTTCAAGCACAATATGCGGGAATGCTGCTGGATTCTCAGGACACCTGGTGCTGTCCCACCGATTTGTGCCTGGGGCCTGATGGCGCAATCTATTGGAGTGACTTTTACGATCAGCGAACGGCCCATCCTGACCCGGATGCAAACTGGGATCGCAGTAACGGCCGAATCTACCGCATCGCCAGCAGGGGAATGGCCAAGTCGGTGCAGGTCAATTTGCGCGAGTTATCGTCGATGGAACTGCTGGAAAAACTTGAGAAACCTGGTTGGGTCGCCGATCGAGCACGGGTGATTCTGGCTGAACGCCGTGATCAAACATTGATCCCAGAACTGCGAAAACGCGTATTCGAAGCACGCGATTCGTGGCACACCTTGCAATTGCTGTGGGCACTGCATGTCAGCGGAGGTTTCGATGCAGCGACTGCATCGCAGTTGCTTGGACATTCTAACCCGTCTGTGCGCTGGTGGACGGTCCGCTTACTGGGCGACGCGAAGCGCGTCCCCCCGGAGGTCCAACAGAGAATACTCCAGCTGGCTGCAGAGGAACGCGACATCAGGGTTCGCTGCCAACTGGCCGCAACTGCGAAACGCTTGCGCGAATCGGGCCTTCCGATTCTGTTCGCCTTGATTCAGGCCAATTCGCAAGACTTGGAAATGTACTTTTCCCTCACCGTCTGGTGGGGTATCGAATCATTTGCACTTTCCGAACGTCAGTCGCTGATTCAAGAATTGACTCGGACTGATCAGTCGAGCAAACCGCTGGTGCGGCTCATGATTTCAAAACTCATGCGGCGTTATGCCGCCAAAGGGACCGCAACCGCTTACTCGGCCTGCGTCGAATTGTTGCGGACCAATTCGTCTGCCAATCCAGCAGATGCTCTGGCGTTTCAAGGAACTCTGGAATCGGCATTAGCGCAAGGCCTGTCCGAACGAGCCCAAGGATTGGCGGCGATCGGAAATGGTGATTTGCTCTCTACGTTCAGCGCAGTCACCGGAACAGGGGCGGTCGATAACCAGTCAGTACCGGTTCTGAAAAAGCCTGATCCGCTGACGGCCGAATTGTGCGAACAGATCCTGCAACGTTATCAATCACCCGTCAGCACTTCGGACATTCCTCGCCTGGCCTTGATGACGGGAAATCAGCAGGCCAAAACCAAGTTCTTCCACGAGCTCGTGACAGGAACTGAGTCAGTCCGCAAGCAGCGTCTGGCTGTGCTGGAGGAGCTCGGCGATGTCGATTGTGTTCCTGTCGTGTTACCATTGCTTGACTCCGGATTGCGTTTGTCCGCTTTGCGAGTGCTGGCGAGATTTGATCAACCCGATATCATTGCCAAAGTCTTGGCGCTTTATCCGACATTCAATTCAGACGAAAAACGGGCCGCGCGCGAGCTTTGCTTGCGGCGACCTGGAAGCACCCGAACGTTGCTGGATCGGGTCGAAGCAAAACAGATTGCCGCGACGGAAATCGCAGTCGATCAATTGCGTCTGGTCGCGCTCCACGAGAACGAGTCATTAAATGCAACGGTCCGAAAGTTGTGGGGAAACATTCAACCAGGTACGACTGAGGAGAAACTCGCGACAGTTCGCCGATACAAAAACGATCTGCGTTCCGCCGCTGGTCAGTCAGCGCAGGGAAAACTGTTATTCACAAAGCATTGTGCGACGTGCCACAAGCTGTTCAATGAAGGAGGCGCAGTCGGGCCCGATTTAACCCCGGCGAATCGGGCCGATCAGGATTTTCTGCTAGTCAGTATCGTCGATCCCGGCAGCGTCGTGAAAAGCCAGTATCTGAACTACACGATCACGACCAAAAGCGGCGGTGTCATGCAAGGAATCCTCGTCGAACAAAACGAGGCCAGTCTGACATTACTGGATGCCAAAGCCCAAAAGCACTCGGTCTCTCGAGCTGACGTTGAGGAGCTCAAAGAATCCACGCTTTCCATCATGCCGGAGCGATTATTGGAAACGCTGTCCCCGCAAGAATTGCGGGACCTCTTCGCTTACCTGCAAAAAAAGTGAAGGGGCGAATCGAAATCATCCAAAGTCTCTGTGAATCCTGCCGCTGGCTGCGAGAAATCGTCACCCCGAAAGGGTCTCGATTCCTGCTGTGCCAACTGTCGATCACCAATCCCCAATACCGGAAGTATCCGCCTCAGCCAGTTGTGCGCTGCTCAGGCTATGAGGCACCATTAATTCCGCCGGACTCGGTTCAAAACCCAAAGTCCAACTGAGGCCAGCAGAGCGTTTCCAATCCACATGATGCTGGCGGGATGTATGTTGCCATGCGTTTTACAAAACGTGATGCAGCCAATGATGATCGGATAATAAACCAGTAATACCGGAAAAAAGCAGAACGCGAATGTCATCAGAAACTGGCGGCGGGCCTGCCAGATCGAAAAGGGTGTCCCCAGCAATGCGAAGAAAAAACAACTGCAGGACAACGCAAAACGGCTGTGAATTTCGGTCCGAACTTTGTTGTAACGATCCGTGTGCTGTTCAATTTGAGCTTGAAAGTGCAAAAACTCGGGGCGATAAAAGGCTTCGAAGTCGCCGCGAGAAAGTGCAATGGCGGTCATCAGCATCCGGCGCTGGTCCAAATCAGCGCGTTCCCGATCAAGCCATGAAAGTTCGTCTTCCAGCTGCTTAATCGTCATGTCCCGCGGCACTTTGCGTTTCGAATCACGGTCGGGAATCGGAAATCGCTCCACGTGCTGCTTTTGATAGGCGGTGTCGTTGCCACGTTCCATATGGACTTCGTGCAACTGCACGACAATCTCCTTACGCTGCAAGTCAAAGTCGATGCCTGCCTTTTCAGCCTCAATCGTCATGACCTTGCCCCCTCTGGGGCGCATCCGAAACGTCGGCTTGATCAGCGTCCGGCCCTGGACTGCCATGCAGGAAATTGAAACGTTCGTCCGTGGATCGACAATGTGGCCTTTGGTACGGAGTGTATCCAGGAAAATGTCTTCGGTAGCCAACCAGACGGTCTCCTGGATTTTGTCTCGAGCCCAGGGAATGAATTGATCGGTCAGAACGAGAGTCCCGACACTCAGCACCCCGCCAAAAAACAGGGCGGGCCAGACGAGTGACATCACACTGATTCCCGCTGCTTTCGTGGCCGTAATTTCCAGATCACCCGCCATTCGTCCATAAACGATACACACCGTCAGCAACATTGTCGCCGGAATGGTAAATGGCAATAAACTGGGAACCACATAAGGCAGAATCTGCAGAATTTGCTCGGGCCCCAAACCACTTCGGAGCGCTTCGCCAAGAACGCCCACGAAGACCAGAATCACAACGAGCCCCCCCAGCGCCAGCGCGAATACGCGCAGCAGCTCATTCATCACGTAACGCTGGAGTTGTGGCATCATAATGACGGGACCTATACAGAAAAGAGGATCTTTTCGTCAAGATGGATACGCAACAGCTGCTCGAACAGTCAGGTACTTCAGCTCCGTTTTGACTCATCAGGAGCAAGGGAATATGATGCGCAATACATTTGGACCAGCTTCATTGAGAAGGAAGACTCATGCCCGCATTGCTCGACCGCTTCTTGCGTTACGTCCGCATCGACACCCAATCAGCAGAAAATACCGGAACCGTCCCCAGCACTCACAAACAACTTGATTTGTGCAAACTGCTGGAGAAAGAATGCCACGAACTGGGTTTGCACGATGTCAGTCTGGATAAACATGGAATTGTCATGGCGACTATTCCTTCCACGATTCCCGCACACGTTCCAGCCATTGCGTGGCTGGCCCACGTCGATACATCCCCCGAAACCACCGGCACTCACGTCAAGCCACAAGTCATCACGCACTATCAGGGGGGCGACATCGTCTTGCCCGGTGATCCAACGAAAGTCATCCGCGTGAGTGACAATCCGCGGTTGCTCCAATTAATTGGTAAGACAATCATCACGACCGATGGTACGACGTTGCTGGGAGCTGACGATAAATCGGGCGTCGTCGTCATCATGGATGCCGCGAAGTACCTGATGACGCATCCCGAGATTCCCCACGGTCCGGTTCGTGTTTGCTTCACGTGCGACGAAGAAATCGGGCATGGCGTCGATCATCTCAATTTGAAAAAATTGGACGTGATTTGCGGCTATACACTCGATGGAGATGGGCAAGGTTCGATTGATTCCGAAACCTTTTCTGCGGACCTGGCGGTCGTCACGGTCAAGGGGATCAACATTCATCCGTCAATCGGCAAGGGGAAAATGGTGAATGCCCTCCGCATCATGGGCGAATTCCTGGCTCGGCTGCCTGCGGATCACCTGAGCCCCGAAACGACAGACGGGCGGCAGGGCTTCATTCATCCTTATCATATGGAAGGCGGTGTCGCGGAGGCTCATGTCCGACTCATTCTCAGAGACTTCGAAACCGCGAAACTGAAGGATTACGCAACGTTGTTGACGAATTTGGCGGGAGAATTGACGGCCCGACATCCGCGATCCGATATCACGGTCGAGTTTCACAAACAATATCGCAACATGCGAGATGGCCTGATACTGGAACCTCGGGCCGTGGCCAAAGCCGTCGCGGCGACCTGGGCCGCCGGCCTTGAGCCCGAAATGTCGATTATTCGAGGCGGAACAGACGGTTCGCGGCTGACTGAAATGGGATTGCCCACTCCAAACCTTTCGACAGGCGAACACAATCCACATTCCCCTCTGGAATGGACTTGCCTGGAAGAAATGCAGACTTGCTCGAAGGTCCTGGTCGAACTGGCACGGGAATGGGGGAATGAACGGGAATAGCCCAAATAGTTCACCACAGCAAACCTGCCCGAACCGCAAGTTTTGAAGTCGCCCATGATGATTCTGCCTGATTTTCCGTTTGTTTCATTTGAAACAAGTATCCGGTACACAACGGAGAAATTTGAAAGGTTGTAATTGGGCATCAACCATTTGAAGAGAAACTTTGACGATCGCAAAAATCTGACCTAAGTTTGATTAGAGAATTGTTTTCTGCGACGTGCTTCGAGTTTTGACGATTCACTCGCAATTGATTGGGCCAAACACCATGCGCCGGATCCACTAAGTCCAGTGGCGAAATGGTGTTCGAATCAAAGGTCAGACATGCACACGACAGACGCTGCCTCAACTCAAAATTGGGAATTTCAAATACACCCCGAAACGGCAGGATATTTGATTACCCGTAGCACTATTTTGATCCTCTGCGGTCTTCTGGCAGGCATCCTGCTCTCGTTCCAGTTGACAATCTCGCAGCGGGTCATTGTCGCTTCCTCCTGCATGGTGGGGATCATCGCCTTTTTAACGGTAGACGGCGGTATCAACAGCCGTTTGTTGGCGCACCAACGCCGTATTCGGGAGACTCGCGACACGCTCAATCGTCGGATCGACTTGCAACTTGCTTTTTTGGACGCTCAGATCCGTGAAGCCGCTGAGACTGGAAATCCACAAAAAAGTGCAGTCGGGCTTGCTGCAGCCGCGGCGGCAATTGGTTCGACTTCAGAAACGGCATGAATTCATGGAACAAGAAAGTTAGAAAACCGAGGGCCGATCTTTATACGCGAGATGACTAGACTCGCCGGACGGCTCCGTTATTATTTCTCGATTACCCCAGCGCTCCGCAGGTCGCTGGGGTATTGTCGTTTCCACAAACCAGTCCATACTGACGCTCAACACCGCAACGGTAACGTTTCCTGGCAACTCGATTGACAAGTGGGCAACAGCCCTGTTCGGTTTTGGTGCGATCTCATATAAACGGGAGTCATTTCACCACTGCTGAGTCATTCACCCAAGATGTTTGCGCCAGGAGTTTTCAATGCCGGTCAAGTTGTGCTGTGCGTTCATTGTTATGCTCGTCGTCCAAATCGCCCAAGCTCAAGATTTGGCACTGAATACCGTCTTGATCGAGGGTAAAGACTGGGAATTGGTCAGCGAAGGGCATAAGTTTACGGAAGGCCCGGCAGTCAATGCCCAGGGGGAAGTCTTCTTCACCGACATTCCGGAAAGCAAGATCTTTAAAATTGGACTGGATGGGAAAGTCAGCCTGTTTTGCGAGCACACGGAGAAAACGAACGGCTTGATGTTTGGCAGCGACGGAAAGCTGTATGGATGCCAAAGCGGGACTCGCAGAATTGTTGCGTTCGACTCAACTGCGAAAGCGGAAACGGTTGCCGATGATATCGACTCCAACGACCTCGTCGTTGCCGCGGACGGCGGAATTTATGTCACCGATCCTAAGCATGGTCAACTTTGGTACATTAATCCAAAGCGAGAAAAACGACTCGTCGCTGAAGGCTTAAAACCCAACGGCGTAATTCTATGGGCTGATCAGGGAACATTGGTTGTCACGGATGCTCAAGAGCCAACTTTGTGGACATACCGAATTGAAGTCGATGGCAGCGTGGCACAAAAAGACCGATACTATGGTCCGTTGCGAATGGTGCTGGGCCAAAGCTCAACTGGGTCGGACGGCATGACGATTGATTCAGTAGGTCGGTTGTATGTTGCCACGCGGGCCGGATTGCAGATGTTCGATCCGATCGGACGCATGGGTGGAGTGATTCACAAGCCTGCCGCAGACCGGCCACTTTCCAATGTCTGCTTCGGTGGCCCGAAATTGGACACCCTGTATGTCACTGCCGGAGACAAGGTCTTCAAGCGGTTAACTCAAGCCACTGGCGTCGTTTACTTCGCCAAGCCGAAATGAAGGAGTTGCACACGTGAGCGGTCGGGTTTTGGCGATTGGAGATATCCACGGGTGCAATACAGCACTGGAGACTTTGCTCAGCCAGTTGCAAATTACCGGAGCAGATTCGGTTGTCTTGCTGGGTGATATCGTCGACCGAGGCCCCGGAACGCGGCAGGTGATCGAACGCTTAATTGAGCTGAAATCACAGTGCCAACTCCAATTTGTCATGGGTAACCACGAACAAATGCTGCTCAGTGCCCTGGATCATTCGGCCGAGATGTCTCGCTGGTTGCTCTATGGCGGCAGGGAAGTCCTGGATTCCTATGCCACCGAGTCCGGGCCTGGCACGATTCCCGAATTGCATCTGGAATTCTTGCGTTCCGCCAAAGACTA
>JAQGHT010001103.1 GCA_028291565.1 Planctomycetaceae bacterium
CGCCTGCATTTCAGGACGATTGCCACCGCGACTGACACGGCCTTCCAGGATTGAACGAAACGGCCCCTCGGGCTGGAACGAATCCGAGGGAAAGCAATTCAGCATGGACGCGACGATCTGGTGTTGGAACAGCTCATTGGGAGGCTCGGAAATCGCTGCTGGGGGGAAGGCCATTCGCAAGCCAACCAGCACCAGTGTCCAAGCTTGTTCACGAGGTTTGTCCGACGATTGCAGCAATTGCTGGGTGCCGAATTCTCGCGACCGCTGTGCGTTAAACGCAAAATCCTGCACCTGGTAGTGTTCAACCAGATGTCCCAGTAACAAGTCGGTCCAACGCTCGACACGTCGGCGAATTTGATCTAGACGGTTCAAGTGTTCCAATGAGGCCGTCGAGTCCGCCGCGAGCAACTGCAATGCCCGCTTGCGGGCGTCAAGGTGTCCGATCAGGACATTGCGTGCGATCGGTTCGTACTGGTGTGACTGCAGTTCTTCATCCACAGCGGTCAGAATGGCGCCCCAGACACGCGTCAGAACCTCCGTCACAAAAACTTCTTCGAGAGTCGGTTCTAATTCCTTCCATAGGCGCAGGCGTTCACTGGGAGCCACTTCGGGGGAGCGACGCTGGTAGTACGACATGGCGGAAAGCCAAAGCTTCAAACGTTTCTGGGAGCATTCCCAAAATTGTTCGAGAGCGGCTTTAGGAAGTCGCACTGGCCGCTCAATGAGATGGGGGCTATACGCCGAGATCAATGCAGCGATTTCCACTGTTTGCCGGGTATTCACAATGACTCAATCTGTGCTCTGCGAAGCCGTGGAACGGCCTCGCGGTCCATGCCAACCTTGGCGAGATGTTAATTTAATGAATGGCAGCTGTCGCAGCATCAACCGGAACGCTTGATGCCAGACTTGCGACCGAATTCGGCAAGCCAAATAGACCTTGGAAGCAGTTCTGAAAACGCTTCGCATTACGGTCATGCCGCATAACCAAGCAAAGACCGCGCCGATTCTTCCGAGAACTTGATAGTCGTTTCAAGTGGTTCGGTAGCAATGTGTTGTGGCGAGTGTTAAGGCTGTGGTCCTTGTCGACAAACCGCCTCATTCAGGGGTGGACGTTGCCGTTCTGCACCATTGACGGGACTTTTGAGTTGCAAGAGGGGTGTAGGATTTGAGTCGTACAGGGGGCTGATGTTGAAACATGAATGATATGGGCCAAGGCCGGTTCGCTAAGACTCGACCGTAATTGATGCGTGGCGCCTTAAATGGAATCCCCGCCTCCAGGATTGTCCGGGTGGGGCCACCGCCTTTGCACGACTCAATTTCCCAGGAATTCGAATTTGCGGAGTAGTGAAAGATATTGAGGCCCACTCCGCGAGGCCGAGTAGCGTCCGCGTCTGTAGCCGATCTCTGAGAGATTGGTGCAGTAGACTCAATCACGCCGGAGGTCACCAGCACGCCAAAAATCGCCGAAGATTGAGCGACATGGAATTCGCGGTACGGAATTTCCTCGGACTTCGCCTGGTCAGTGCGCACGCATACCGTTCAGGCAGTGTGCCAGTCGCCACAGGCCTATTTTGCCTTCGCGGGACGAAAGAATTTCATTGATTCACGGACCACAGTTCGACGATTGGCCAACCGCACGGCGAGTGACAAGATATAGTTGATCCAGCCGCAGACGACGTACTGTTTTTTCTTTTCGAGAGCTCGGATGGCGATCCGGACCACTTCTTCGGCAGATTGCGAACGTTTTTTCGTCAGCCAGCCTTTGGCCCCGGCCACATCGAAAAAGTCCGTTCGTGTTGGTCCCGGGCACAGCGCCAAAACGGTGACGCCGCTCTCGCGAGCTTCGGCCCAGAGAGCCTCTGAAAAATGCAACACGTACGCTTTCGAGGCGGCATACGCGCCCATGTAAGCCACGGGTTGAAAAGCAGCGACTGATGAAGTGTTGATCACGCCACCATGTCCGCGCTGCATCATCCCGCCGAGGAAACGATAGGTGAGTTTGGTCAAGGCCGTGATGTTGACCTGGATCATTTCCTCGACCCGCGGCAAATCGACCGTTTCGATTTCGCTCACATATCCAAAGCCGGCATTATTGATCAGTAATTCAACGTTGATTTGACGTCGCGCGACTTCCTCAGCGATGGCAGCCGGCTGAGCAGGATCGCTCAGGTCCGACACAATGATTTCACACTTGGTTCCATGAGCGGTGTGAAGTTCGACGGCCAATTGTTCGAGCAGATCCTTCCGCCGGGCAATTAAAATCAGGTGCATGCCGCGCGAGGCCAGGCGCCGAGCAAACTCGGCTCCGATACCGGATGAGGCACCGGTTATCAGAGCCCATTGATCTGCATAGGCGGATATCACGTAAAGTCTCCCCGACAATCGGGTCAACGCCGTCAAGGCGACTTCCCGGAAAAATTCCGAGTGACCAGGATCGGTTCTCGTGAGGCTGAAGTGCAGGACAAATCGCGGCGTGGTTTCCAGCGACAGTTGTTGCAAATCAATCTCGCGACAACAAAAACGAGTCGGTTCGCAGACGGTTCGTTTGGGCTTGTATACGGATGGAATTGGAAAAATCAGGAGTTTCCGAGAGGATGCATCCAAAAATGCCTCTCAGTAGAAGAGGATACTAGCGAAAATCCGGTGAGAATTCGACTCAGCACCGCCGGAAACCCCCGTTTAGGCAGAAGATCGCGCCGAATGCGACGCATTCGTGGATCAAATTGACGAAAACTGTCGTCAATTGTACGAAAACGCCGCAGGCGCGAAGTCCCTCCGTTCGCAGATTTGTCGCTGACACGAGCGATCCCCGCGGGTATATTGCCTCTGGCGTAATGGAATACCGATGAGCAGTTGCCGGACAAACTGGAGGGTGTTTTGAACCAGAATTGGGATCAACAAACGCAACGCGATTGTGCCGGAGAAAGCGCAAACGTTCCCACTGTCAACGATTCCAGCTCCAGCCCGAAGTTAGAGGATATCGGGACCGAAAAAGACTGCGATACGAATTCCCGCTTCCAAAACCTCGATTGGCACGCGTCGGGCGGACTGGGTGTGATCTATAGAGCGCGCGACGCCGAATTGCGGCGCGATGTGGCTCTGAAATTCCTTCGAGACAGGGCACTTGGCGGTTCGGAGTCGGCTGCGACGTTCGAGAACGAAGCCAGAATCACCGCTCAACTGGGACACCCCGGAGTCGTCCCGATTTATGGAATCGGCAAAACCGTGGACGGTGGGCGGCCATTTTACGCAATGAGATTCATCGAAGGTCGCAAACTATCGCAAGTGATCAGCGAATTTCATGAAGAAGACAGGCGACATAGCCGGCGGCTCGATGCTCAAAGTTCCGAATTCCGGAAGCTGTTGACGCGTATGGTATTTGTCTGCAGTACCGTCCAGTACGCCCATCACCGGGGTGTGATTCACCTGGATATCAAGCCGGACAATGTGATGGTCGGACAGTTCGACGAAACCCTGCTTGTTGATTGGGGACTGGCCACCAAAGTCAACCGGGATGAAATGCGGCAGCATCCGATTTTTACGTCCATCGATTCGGGAGTTTCCGATCTCAACAGTGACGGTCCGAAGTCATCGGGTGAGGGCCCCGGTACTCCAGCTTATTTTAGTCCGGAACAAGCCTTTCGCGACGCGGAATTGACGTTCGCGACGGACATTTATCTGTTGGGGGCAACGCTCTATCACGTCCTGACTGGCGTTGCGCCCCTGTCTGATGCGACGTCCCGCTTCGATGCCCTCTTGAGAGCACGGGAAGGTGAGTTCCATAAGCCTTCAGAGATTCGCCCCGGAATTCCGCGTGAACTGGAGGA
>JAQGHT010001130.1 GCA_028291565.1 Planctomycetaceae bacterium
GCTTCTTCAAATTGCTTGGGAACAGAGGTCAGGACTTCACATCCCTCTTTCGTCACCAAGATATCGTCTTCAATCCGTACGCCCAGGACATTGGGAATATAGATTCCCGGCTCGACCGTTACGACCATTCCTGGTTCCAGGATCTGTTCTGAAATGGCGGCTAGTCGCGGCCCTTCATGGATATTCAGACCAATTCCGTGCCCCAGCGAATGCCCAAAATACTTGCCGAACCCGGCCTGGTCAATATGTTGACGAGCGACTGCGTCCACGTCACGGCATTTCGCACCGGGACGAATGGCTTCGATGCCCAAACGCTGTGCGTTCAACACAACTCCATACACCTTCTCAAGTTTCGGAGAGACTTTACCGGTGACTAAAACCCGCGTCAAGTCACTCTTGTACCCACCCGGACTGATCGCGCCCCAGTCGACCAGCAGGGAATCGGCATCGGAAATGCGCGCCGCAGAAGGCCGGCCATGCGGTAATGCCCCGCGCGGGCCGACTCCGACGATTGGCGGAAAGCTGACCCCGGGCGAGCCAAACTTCCGCATTGCGTGCTCAAGGTCATGCGCCACCTCGAGTTCCGTCAAATCCGGACGCAATGTCGCGCGGAGCGTTGCAAATCCTTTCTCAGCCAGGCGAATCGCCAGTCGAATTTCCGCCAGCTCGCCTGCATCCTTCACCATCCGCAGATCTTCCACCAATCCGGCACACGGCACGAAATCGGTGGTCTTGACCTGCTCCTTCCATTGTTCGAATGTTTCGACAGTCACTGATCCCGGCTCAAAACCAAGTTTCACCAACTTTGCTTTTTTGACCACTTTCCCAACCGACTCGTGCATCTTTTGGGTATGCGGCCGAATAAAAAGATCCAGACCAGAGCATTCTTCGGCAATTTGCGTGGTGTAACGGCTGTCGCTGATCAGCAATGCCAGTTGCGGTCCCAGGAGCAGATAAGTCGAGTCACCTGTGAAGCCGGTCAAATAGCGAACGTTGGTTTCGTTCGTTACCAGAATGGTGTCAACGTCCTTTTTTCGAACTTCCGCGAGCAACTTGTGCCGCCGCGTGGCATAACGATCATTAGACATGCGAGGTTCCAATTCTGGCGTTGCATTTCGACCCGGGCCCATCCCAATGTCTGAGCGGGAAGCAAGCATCGGGAAGGAAGCCGGAATCATAGCGAAACACGAGAATTCCGAAAGCGTCCTGGAGGGACTCTCCCGGTAGACCAACTCGGCACTCCTGCCCGTCCAAGGATCGGAAGTTTCCGGTAATTCGGAACTGAACGCTAATTCGATCGCGCTGCTGGTGCTGGTAACCTCTGCCGGATCCAACTCTTGAAGTTTCGCCCCTTCCGTTAGCGAGTTGTGCGAGATATGCTATTTTGGCGTCAATTTCATGTTGTCTTTCGCTCGACGCAGCTCATCGACGCAATTCCCGGAACATCACCATGCAAAAACCCGTGCTCGTCTTCGCCTGTCTGATCGCCGGCTGCTGGCTGACTGCTCAGACATGTCTGATTTTGACCATCACACCTGCCTGGGGCCAGGAACGGAAATCGAAACCGGCCGGCAAGACTTCAAAGACCAAGAAGGCTGGAAACACGTCCGCTCTCGACGTTAAGGCGAACGAAATTCAGTCCGGCTTCATCAAGAACGCCGAAGACTTGGCCAACGATTACTATGAAGCAGGCGATTACGACAAGGCTCGAATTCTCTTGAAATCGATTCAAGCATTGGAACCGGAACATCCCAATCTCGATCAGAAATTGAAGCGGCTTGATGAAGAGTCGCTGATCTCCAATGAAGTTGATCTGGACGTGAACAGCCATGACGGATGGGAGGCCGCCGGCATTATTGTCACCGAGGGGAAGCCAATCCGAATCAAAGCCGACGGTAGTTTTAAACTTGCAATTTCCGGAACGCTCGGACCGGCCGGCCTGCCGTTGGGAAATCCCCTGGAATTCGCGGGCGACCTGCCAGTCGGCGCATTAATCGGAGTCGTAATGAATTCCGATACGACGCCGAAAGATGACAAAGAGAAAGAGAAGGACAAGAAGAAAGACCGGCCGTTTTTTATTGGTGAAGGCTGCGACTACACTCCATTGCGGACAGGGCCGCTGTTACTGCGCATCAACGCACCGGAAAACAAGAATTCGGGAAAGATTAAAGTTCAGATTTCCGGAAACCTGAAAAAAATAAAGGGATCATAGATCTGAGTGCCTCTCCGCCACGCCTGCAGCCTGACTGACTGAGCCGGGCATTTTCTCGCAGGATGTCCGATTCGGAGAATCGGGCGACGCAGGCGAAAAGCCACTTTTCGGATGGCTGATGAACTACGCTGAACACGGATGAAATGTCACATTCCAAGCGGGCAAATCCTTTTTTCCAATGGATCGGCCGCTGGCGCGATAAAATGATTTCGCTCGATCCAACCTCGTTGAGACATTCCCGTGAAATTTCAGGCGATCCCATCCGGTATGCAGGCGGAATCGCGATACCAGTACCTGGTCGCGTATGTCGTTGACGGGTACGTGGCAATCGATGCGGGATGCCTGGCATTTGGACTTCCCCTGCCAGAGCAGAAAAAAATCACCGATATTTTCTTGTCGCATTGCCACATGGATCACATCGCGACACTGCCAATTTTTCTGGACAACGTTTACGAATTTGGCCCTGCTTGTGTCACCATTCATGGCAATTCCCACGCCCTGAGCGCGTTGCAGTCGGATGTGCTGAATAATCGAATCTGGCCAGACTTTGTCTCGCTGTCGACGCCAGAAAGCCCATTTCTGCGACTGGCGGAACTCGCCCCATTACGGACAGTCTCGGCCTCTGGGTTGCAAGTCACTCCTTTGGAATTGAAACATGTTATCCCGACGCTCGGCTTTATCGTCGCGGATGAACGCTCGGCGATCGCCGTGATTTCCGACACTTATCATGGCACAGGAGCCCTTTCCGTCGTAGGCCAGACGCCCAACCTGAAGGCCGTGTTCCTGGAATGCAGCTTTCCAAACCAGTTGGATTGGCTCGCGGCCAAGGCCATGCATTTGATTCCCAAAACGTTTGCCGATGAGATCAGCTTGTTGCCTGCGGATGTGCGAGTCATTGCCATTCACATTAAACCGGCCTGGCATGACCAGGTCGTGGCGGAACTACTCGCCCTGCGATTGCCGAACATCGAGATCGGCGAAGTCGGACGGATCTACGAGTTTTGAGTTCAAGACGACGTGTCAGAGTTTCGATCTTCCAGGTACTGAACCACCTTCGTCGCGACATCGACTCCCGTGACGCGTCGGAATGCCTGCCAGCCTGGCACGCCATTCACTTCAATCACATAACCTTGCCCTCGGCGGTCATAGAGCAGGTCAATTCCGGCCAGGGGAGCACCGACTGCCGCAGCGGCTCTGAGAGCCCAGTCCACTTGTTCCGGAGTCAGCGGAACGCTTTCAGCGTGACCGCTACGTGAAACATTGACTCGAAAGTCGTCGGGACAACAGCGCCGCATCCCGCCCAGGATTTGCCCGTTCAAGACCATGACCCGCAAGTCGCAACCGGGATGATCGATAAACCTCTGCAGATAGAGCACCGACTGGGTTCGCTCGATGGTGCGAAAGGTTCTCAGAGCCAGATCGGGATCACTGACGCGGACAATCCCGCGGCCTTCGGAGCCGAAAATCGGCTTGACCACGACATCACCGCCCAACCTGTCAAAAACTTCCAGCGCGGCACAAGCCGTTTCGCAAACGACGGTCTCGGGAACGGGCAATCCCGCTTCCGCGAGCCGTGCTGTAGTGAGATATTTGTCGACCGCGCATTCAACTGCCCTGGGGGGATTCAGGACGATTTTTCCAGCGGCTTCGAGCCGGACCAGAGCGTCCATGCGAAAGACGACCTGTTCCAGCGATCCGGGAGGCATGGTGCGAACGATGACGGCGTCACAGGTTGAAAGGTCCTGATCCCCGCCCAGCACTGCAGGATAGCCTCGCAATCCGACGCTGGCGGTGAGCTTTTCGAACGGAACGAGAAGGACTTCGTGCCCACGTTCTCGAATGACCCGACTCAAGTCCTTGGCATACCAGCTTTCGGGCCGGCCCAATATCGCAATTTGCATCCGAGTCTCGAAGATTCTTATAAAGCGAACAAGCGGGCCGGTCTTCAGATTTTATCCAGTTCGCGGCCACGAATGAGTCTATTTCAATACTGATCCCCGCGATCAAACGTCTCATTCTTAACCACGCGGTAGAGCTTGGCCTCTCGAACGAATCGTCACGTGATTCGACCCGGTATCTTGCGATCAAAATGAGAGGTTGATCGGGCCTTTAATTCTGAGATTTGAAGACCCTGGGCCCATAGACGAAAATCTTTCGATCAATTCTCCTGGGGCACTTTCTTTTCCTCGGGCGCTTTCTCTGCCGGTTGATTTGTTTCCGGAGTGGTACCTTCGACGAGCCTTAACGCCTCGACCTGCGATTTGCCATCCTTGCGAGCTCCGACATACTGCATCTGGCGTTTCAGCTCCTGATTGTCTCCATAGAGATTCA
>JAQGHT010000767.1 GCA_028291565.1 Planctomycetaceae bacterium
CCGCGACTGGTTTAACTGAAGTTTTGCAAAACGTTAAATGGCCTTGTGAAAATCGGCAAATTTGATTGAAATTCGGCAAAATAGGGATGGCGCACAGGGACCATGGAGGGTCACATGCCCGGTATTATCGAGTTTCCGCAGATCGTGAAAATGGCTCAGCAATCCTTTGGTGATCTTTTTTACGGGGAGCCGCAACGGCGCCACTTCGCGGAATATCTCACCGGTCTGATGGTCGCGGAACGGAAAAGTGTCGTGGGAATTTCCGAGGAATTCGCTGAGACCACGGATCAGTCGTGTTTGAATCGCTTTCTGACTTCGTCCGATTGGAATGAGTGCGATCTCAATGCACATCGTCTGGAATTCCTGCAGACGCATCCTGACACACGCTATAGCGAACAAGGGGTGATCGCCATTGATAACGTGCTCATCGATCATTCGGGGAAATTGATTGAAGACGTGGGTTGGTTTTGGGACCATGCCGAACAACGCAACAAACTCGCTCATGACGTCCTGTTTGTGAACTATGTCTGCACCAGCGGAAAACATTATCCCCTGTAGAGCGACAATTAGAATTCCCGTCCGCATTGACTCACGATTTTCGTTACCGAGTCGCAATCGTTGCCTCATTGGAATATTACCAATGTCAAAGGGGCATACGATGGACAAAAAAGCGAAGCTTGAGTTGGCGGTGGTGTTGCGAGCACGATACGGAATTTCCACGAAGGAATCCAAGTCGCGGATACTGGATGAGTTCGTGAAGACTTCGGGTTATCACCGCAAGTACGCACTTCGATTGTTGGGTTCCAGGACGATCACGCCCGATGTCGTCATCGCCCCACGGAGACGAGTCTACGGCGATGCGGTCAAGGAAGCATTGATTGTTCTCTGGGAAGCGTCTGACCGGATTTGCGGAAAGCGTCTCAAGGCGATTCTTCCTGAGTTGTTGAAATCACTTGAGAGCCACGATCATTTGAAACTCGACCCCAATGTCCGTGTGCTTTTGCTGGCTGTAAGCGCTGCTTCGATCGATCGTTTGTTGCGAAGTATTCGGTCCCAGGCGGGCGGACGGACTCGTCGACGATCCGTTGGAAAAATACGTATCCAGGTGAAGGTGAAAACGTTTGGGGATTGGGAAGACGCCCAACCCGGGAGCACGGAAATTGATTTTGTGGCTCACTGTGGTGGGACGCTGACCGGTTCCTTCATCCACAGCTTGGTGATGACGGATGTTGCGTCAGGCTGGACGGAGGCGACGCCGTTGCTGGTTCGGGAACAGTCCCTGGTGGTGGAAGGTCTTTCGGTATTGCGTGGCCGAATTCCGATCCCCGTGATCGGCATCAATTCTGATAACGATAGCGCGTTCATCAACGAATCGGTTGTGGCCTATTGCAACGAACAGAAAGTGACTTCACACGGTCGCGTCCGTATCGAAAGAATGATCAGGCGTGGATTGAGCAGAAGAATGGAGCCGTGATTCGGCGGTTCGTCGGCGAAGCCTGTCGAGCAATGATGCGAGAAAACTTGCGGGCCACCCTGACTTGGGCAGTCCAACAAGTGACCACGCGTGAATGTAGTGTCGATCATGTATGCGCACGTCTACGTATTGCGTGATTTTGCAAAACTTCAGGTTTAAGCTACTTTGCGATCAATGCGACGAGTCCAGATCTTTATTTTCGATAGTAAATTGACAATACAGTCCTGCTTCTCTGCCACGGCGATAGCGATGGCATGTGCTTCATCTGCGTGCAACGTGGAGATATCGAGGTAGTACACTCCGTTCGGTTCGTCGAGCCAGACGCCGACGTACACCTCGTCCCGGGGAAATAAGATTTCCCTGTAGAACCAGATGTATCCGGCGACCGCAGCCAAATTGAATTCTCGCATGTTATGTCGCTGCTCATACTTCTTGTATGCAACCGCCCAATGGTCTACGTTTTTGATCTCTTTCGCGGTCCGTGGATTTACCGTGCAGCCGGTCTTATCCTGTACGATCGCGAACATGACAGCACGAGCGGCGGCAAGAATCTCACTCGACCAGAATTTTGGATGGGGCATGATGGGCACCTTTCGAGAGTGTGATCGATGGTGTCCGAAGCCGGATAAACGCTTGCTCCAAGGCACGATACATGTGTACTATACTGAGGCTCAGCGCTTCGTTCTTCGGACCGTTTTCATGGCGTTGCAGCAGGTACCAGGTTCCTGCAAGAACCTGGTACCACATTCGTGTCACCCCACGCACTATTTCAGCCATCCATTTTTGAAGGATTTCAAGCGCGGGAATTGACATGGCGTCCGTGCATTATTGAAAAGCGGAACACAATTGGCTCCGCTCGATTTCTTCGGACAGGTTTCTAATAATGGCAAGAAATCATTCCTGGCAAACGTGACCGAGCAAGCAAGCGTTTTGGATGGAGCAGTCCAGACCTCCGGCTTCTCGGATGCGTCCCCTTTGCCAGAAGTCGCGTCCGATTACGGAACTGTGAATCCCAATTGGATGCTTCCATTTTTCCCAAGTAAACTGCCAAATTTTGCGTTACAATCCTGTGCGTCGGGATATTTCGCGAAAATAACAGATTTTTTTCGAAACGATCCAAAGCGCACTTATAAAGGCGCACGGGGGCCAAAATGGGACTCGATGTTGTGCTGATAAATGGAATGCTTAAGTCGTTGGGAATAAGCTGGAAGAAACTAGGCGAGAAAGCCGAGGTTTGCCGGAGCACCATCGCAGCGCTCAAGAACAATCAGAAAAATAGAAACCAGACGCTAGAACTGGGGGCGGCAATTTCAATTGCCAGAGTGCTGGGAGTTAGGCTTGAGGATATTCTTCTGAACGATACCGACGTGCGACATTATGGCTGGGAGACTCTTCAGCCTACTGAATCGGTGTTCGAAAGATTCGGAGATCTGGCTCGCGATGCAAAAGTTTGGCTGACTTACTCTAAGTGCATCCATACTTACTTTCTTTCTGATCCCATGCACGAATGGTTTCAACGACGGGCATTCAAGAAACAAGGCTGGACGGATGAGCGAATTGAGACCTACAGTCAAGGGCACAAGAAAAGCAGTGACATAATGCTTGATCACCACAAGGACTCAACTCAGCTACACGTTCTCTTACTCCGAGAAGACGTCTTCAAGGAAGCGGCAAAAGAAAATCTAGGTTATATTGCTGACACTCTTAAAATCGTCAAAGATCTTGGAGTGGGTTCCTGCATTTCATTGAAGACTTCGTATGAATGGAATCAGATTCGTGGCAGAATTGAGGAGGCAAGAGAGATATCATCGTATTGCAGCATCGCGGTATTTGATGATGTGCTTTGTGTGACACGACCACAATGCGGTGGTGAAATGCGTGCGACAACCGACCCGGTTGAAGTACAAAAAATGAGAAATCTTCTTTTCCCAGTCGGAGTCCGTCTTCCGCCCTTGCAGGATGGATGGAAGGCATTGGAAAAACTTACAGTAGTAAAAAAATCCCAATCGTAAAAATCCCCAAGTGGTGCCGTCAGTTTGAACGGATTGAGCAATTCATGGGGTTGCTGTAGTTTCTTCCCCCCAAATTGGTGCTAAAACATGAGGATAGAAGAAATTCCGAGGCACGATGCCATAGCCTTCGGCATTTCCCCCTCTTCGTGAGATTTTCTGTTCTCCAGTGCTCTTTTGTGGTAGATTTCTCCCATGGCAATTCGAGTTTCTGATCAACAATTGGAAGTGCTTGGACAGGGACGTGAAAACGGCGATCATTGTCCACAGCAAACGTACCGGTAAGGGGTACGCCGTGATTTCTGAATGCCTTTACCAGCAGGTGCGGCCGCTACTTCAGTTGGCCGGATCTCGGCTTGACGCTGAGGCACACAGGGAAGAAGACAGCCCAGAATGGTTCGAAGAGAACAATGCCAGGCGAATCGAGTTGATCAATAAGAAGTTCAATCAGGGGCTGACGACTGTCGAAAAAAAGGAATTGGCGGCCCTCAACGCGTATGCCGGGCCGTTTCGGGATCAGAAGTCCGGAATTCGCACGGAAATCCTGGAGCTCATCCTCGCTGGCTTGAAGCGGCAGGATTCGAAACCGGTTTCCGGTTGAGGAAATCAATGGAATCGCCTATTTCATCAGGCGATTGGGGTTTTCGTCAGATTTGGCACGTTATGGTACTAGAAGCAGGGTGAGTCGCCGTAATTCTCAGGTTCAACCACCCGCGCGAACCAACAGGATTTGTCTAGCCTTTGGCTTGACGGAGATGGTATCCTGTAGCCATGACGATTCATCTTACTCCCGATCAATGGCACAGTGTGCAAGAAGGGCAGGGTTCGCCGGTCCGCGTCAGCGATCCGTCTGATACCGAGGCGTTTGTGCTGCTGCGAGCGGATGTCTATGAGCGGTTTCGATCGCTGTTTGAAGATGTCCCGGTGACCGACCAGGAGAGACAATATCAGCTCCAGCAGTTCGGAAATCGCTCGGGTTGGGATGACCCGGAGATGGACTTCTACAGTGATCTCGATCCCCGTCGTACATCATGAAGGTCACGCGCGGAGGGCGTGCTCTTCGATTATCCGTACAGCGATGGTACCGGGTACAACCTGCGTCCGGCCCGCGTCGCGCAGAACGACAATCTGAATCTGCGGATCACCGACGCCATCCTGGCCTCGATTTCAATTGAGAATCCCAAAACCAGTGGTTTTCCTGACAGTCTAAATGCGTTATCAATGTGGAATCCTCGTATAGAGATACTGATTATGGATCCAAGGTTCCATTCTTCGGTTCCGAAAGAAGACGGGCAAGTAATTCGACTCTGGAATGAACACCGAGGATCCGGTAGATCTCTCGAGTGTGGTTATGGACCGTATGTCGGCTGATCTTTAGTCGGATTGCCACTTCTGGTTCGGCAAGGCCGGTACGCAGAAGGTCACAAACCCGTTGCTGTGCCGGTGTAAGAGAATCGAGCGATGTCGCCGACAATGAAGCAAGTATTGAAACTCTCGCTCCACCCGCTTCAATTGTGGATTCCACCTCTTGATCGCTGTCCGCTTCCGACGTGAGGCGGAAGGAAACCCTACCGAATCGAAGATCCTGTCCCAGTCGGATTGGACCTGATTTCGTAGGTGTCTCATCAATGAAGGTTCCATTGCGGCTTTCCAGGTCAACGACGATTGCACCATGATCTGATATGGTAATTTCGGCGTGACGACGCGAGACCGTGGGATCGGGCACGTAAATGCCGCAACGCCGCAACCTTCCGACAACGAACGTCCCTGACATGAGCACAATTTGCGAAAACGGGAGATTGTGCGACTGACATTCCAAGACGAGAGTGCGATCCATGGTGCATACCGCGAAGCATAGTTTCCGGCACGAAGCGAGGCGAAAGTGCCGACGGATTGAATGCCAATGATTCAGTGGAGTTGGTTACGATGGCCCCAAAAAGACGACACTATTCTCAGAATTACCTGTTTAGGTCATACTAACAAGAATCGCACTATTGCCACACCAGTTGATTGTGAATATAAGTTACCATTTTTCGCGACTCGAAGTCGCTACCCAGGAAGGCCCCAGTTGCCCGCCTGTTTTCTATCACAATTCAACATGAAACCTGTGGGCTCACCCACACACTCACGCCCCGTCCCGCTGTCTCACAAGCCCAGGCGCCGTTGTGTTTGGAAAGCGGGCCGACTTGGAAACCTCAATGATCAAGCACTCCTCGATCCAGCTGGAACGCGTTCTGCACATTCGACGACATCATTTCATTTCCGATTGCGTGGAACGATGAGTGATAATTCGGATTGGAGATTCCGTGAAAGGCAATTTGCAGTCATAGGCATGCGGAGCAACAACCGTAATTGGCGACGCGGCCCCAATCGGCAACACAGTGAAATCAAAATCCACTTCGACCACGGGCTGAATCTCAAGCCCTCTGGAAACGACTGTTGTTGGATATGCGGGCCGGTTTGGGGACGACTTAGGCGCCACTTTTGCAATCCAGACTTGGGCAAAGATAGGGCCTCTTCCGGTGTTTGGGAATTTCACGGTAAATGCCCCGACCTTGGTAATGTCAAGATCTTTCACATTCGCGTTGGGTGGAGGAAAGGCTACGTCGACTTTTTGAGCTTTGTCGTCTTCCGTGCGTCCATATCCAGCTTGATCAAGTTGGCTATCGCGCAGCTTGAAAGCCGCTAAACACCCGGTGGCGTCGGAACCACAACCCGATGCCTGCAGGTTGCAATCGGTCGAATCGTAACTGACCGGTTGGCACGTGATCTGTATCAACGAATAATAGGAACAATAACTGCCGTGATTTGCCCAGACATACATGGGACACACGGAATCGGATTTCGGAGCAGCAGGGCCGCCCACAGTGACTTGCGCCGCGAGTGGCGCGGCGTAGTGGGAGCGCTTCCGTTTCCCTTTCGCCTCGGTGCTAGCCGTACTGCCGACGGCGATCACGAGAACTAGGAACAGCGGCAAAAGACGAAACACCTTGACTGACTTCATCGCGGTTTCTCCAAAACAGCAAGTAGCAAGAGTGTCATTCGTCGCGAACGATGCACTACTGATCAAACGTACTCTATGACAAATGAATGAGGGAAAACATTCACCGCCTGTAGAGTAATAGCTGTCCCGAGAGAGATTCTCCTTCGAAATAATTTCGATTTAATCGATTTTTCGCATTTTAGTCACTTTGGTGCGATTTGATGTCGCCGCGATTCTCTTTCGGCAGTCCATCAGGAACTACGAAAACAGATTCCAGATCATCCACCAGAAGCCGGGCGTTGATGCTCCTCGCACACCGCATGCCAATCTTGTGGCCGAGCGCCCGCTCATGTTGAAAGATTCGGGTGCGCGGTCCGACTGACAATTTACCAGAGGCGGGGCTTCCCTGAATCACAGAATTTGGCCCACCTCTTACTATATAATCACCGAGCTCTCCCTTTGCCACTTGATGATCAGTCTCTCCCGGCACCGGATAGGAAACCGCCGGTGAGGCGGTCCATTCCGCCACATTCGAAAATAATCCGTAGACGGACTTTCCCGCATCGACCCGATCAAACGCAGGCTCGCCGACTTTCAGCAAGGGCCATTCATCGGGGCTTGGAGCAGCATCACCCCAAGGAAAGTGCCGAGTACCTCCGGCCGTCGCCGCGAATTCATACTCGGCTTCGGTAGGGAGACGTTTGCCGATTTTTTCCGCAAATCGAACGGCATCATTCCACCAGATGCCGGAGACCGGAAAATTGCCTGGTGGCAATTGGCCGCGCAGGTGAGCCAGCGATGCAGGCAATTCATTGCCATTCTCCGCGAGCAATTCCGCCACCGCAACCTCATGCGGATCCAGATAGAATGCATGCAAGCTGCGTTGATGTTGGGGAATTTCCGAGTTTCCTGCCTCCCCCATGGAAAACTTTGAGTCGCCAGAGAACAGTCCCATTCCATCGGTGATGTCCAAACCAGGAATTTCAATTTCGGGCCACTCCAACACGCCCCCCACATTTCTCGATCGTAAGTGCGCGTAACTCTTGGGCATTCCGTCACTCTCGTTTCGTACTGTCCGGTACACCTCATGAAACCGCCCGTCTTCCAGCGCTGCGACGACCAAATAGAAACCCGCGGCAAGTCTCATTTCTGTGGGAGTACGAGCGTTCGCCTCTTGTCGACGACCGCCATCGGGCAGTCCATGCCGGCTTTCAATGGGATAAACAACAACTCGCGCACCTTCGGGCTTCGTGATAATCCGGACGATATTCCGGTCATCTCGAACCAAGAGTTTCGCGTACGGAGTCGCCAGATTTCGAGATGAAAAATCGCCTCGAAAAACCAATCCGAGAAATCCGGCTACTAGTACGATTCCTTTCCAGCCAAAAATGGCACGTCGAAAAGCGTTGCTCCAGTTCGGCGGTTTTCGTGATTCCAAGGGTTGCCCAGGCGACCAGTCGGCATTCCCCAGTGCTTTGACAGCATTCCCATCGGGCTCAGTTTCAGAAAGATTGACGTCTGAGTCCCAGGCATCCAAAGAGTCGGCCAATTCCCGCGCGCTGGCAAACCGGTCATCCAGTGTCTTACTCAGGCACTTCAAGCAGAGGCTTTCCAGTGCAACTGGAATTGCAGAATTGATTTGCCGGAGAGGCAACGGCGGTTCCGTTTGAATGATTTTACGTAACGCAGAGATCGACTCCGCCCGATGTGGGAGCCTTCCCGTCAGCATCTGATAGAACACAACGCCCAAGCTGTAGATATCGGAGCGTGCATCGAGGTGGGGGTTCTGTCCAGCCGCCTGTTCGGGTGACATGTAGGGGATTGTTCCAGCTGCTCCGGGCGACTCGGTGTGCTGATTGTCGGTATTGACGGCCAGTCCGAAATCGGAAAGCCGTGGCTCCCCATCGGCGTCCAATACAATATTGGCCGGTTTGATATCACGGTGGATCAGTCCGGCTTGATGGGCTGCGTGCGCCGCGCGGGCGACTTTGGCCAATAACCGTGCTGCATCCGATAAACTGATCGGCAAGTGCTCGAGTCGTGTGGCGAGAGTTCCTCCAGAGAGGAGTTCGGTGACAATAAAGATTTGATCACCAGCGCGACCAACATCATAGACATGAACCACGCCCGGATGTCGCAATGAAGCCAGCTTTTGACCTTCTTCTTGAAAGCTTCGATCGTAAACACCCGCCAAACGACGATCTCGACGCATCATCTTGATCGCAACGGCGCGTCGTAAGGCTGGGTCATACGCTTCCCAGACCTCGCCAAATCCTCCTCGTGCAATCAACCGCTTCAGCTTGTAGCGGCCCAGCCGCCGGGGAGCCGGTTGCTCGTTATCGGACGGAATCCGAGAATTGACATCACCAACCGACACCGTCGAAACGTCAAATGATGGAATTGAATCCGTTGAGATATATGGGAGCCGGTCGATCAAACAATCCCTGTATTCGTGACACAAGACGGAGTCGTCGGCCTCCTGATCCGCAGCATCCTGACATGCCACGCAGGCATTGATGTGCTCCGAACAGGATTCCATCACGTCGATAGAAAGGCCGCCGGACAAGAATGCCCGTAGTTGCTCGCGATTCAGACATTGAATCATGTCCTGTTATTCTCCGAGCGAGAAATCCGCGAAAAGTGAAGTGAAAGCTGGCGGCTTTCGACGTCAGCATCTACTTCTTGTTGAGCGAAGGGATGTCCGCAGCTAGAAACTGCACTTCGACTTTTAGACGTTGCAAGATCCGAAATTTGACGCGCGACAACCAATCTGGCGCTCGGTTGACTTCCGCAGCCACGTCTCGAGGCTTTCGCCCTTCGATCCAAACCAGTCGAAACGCTTTCCATTCAAGAGGGTCGAATTCCGCCTCAATTCGCAGCAGTGAAACCTGCAATATATAACTGTTGAACTCGGCGATCCAAGTCGCATCATTTTCCAGCAACTCCTGACCGACGATTCCCACTCCCCCAACTCCGGTCCCATCACGAGCTTGACGATGCCGATACTTGCCAATCTCTCGAGCAACCAACGTTCCGAGCCAGCTTCGAAATTTCCCTTGGACCGGATCGTACTGAAAACGCGGCAAACTTCTCTGCAGCACAATCGCCGCATTTTGGCAAACATCCCGTGCGTCCGCTTCTTGAAGCCCTCGGCACCGACAGAAGCGGTAAATCACCACGGAGTAGATTTCCCAAAATTCCTCCCATCCCTGAATGTCATCCGGATTCCGAAGTCGTTCAAGCAGCGTCTCGTGGGTAGATGGCCAGTCACCAGCTCGACTCATAATACTATTTCCCGTAACTCGGCAAATCTCCGCGAACAATTCCTCGAAATTGCAACCTTTTCACATAATTTCTGGCGACAGAACCTCCGCCCGTAATCCGAATACCAAACAACAGAACTGAGAATTCAAACGTGTAGCGTAGAATTCTTAGAAACTTACTCTAACCTCACAATCCGTAAATATCCATTCAGATCGGACCTCCGTTCATTTCAGGCCCCCAACGTGCTGAACTGATCGAATTGAGGCTCTACGGAACGGGGCAAGTCCCGCTGCGTACTACAGCGGTTTTTTCCATTTAGCAGGGCGCTGTTTGGATTCTTATCCCACTCTCCCACAGGACGGGATCCTGATTTTTCAGCCAAACAAGATAATTTTTGGGGAGAAAGTCGAAGTTGCTGTCTATTACTTATTGAAGGCACTCTGGATGACACCTCCGCTGGGCGCTAAAGACGGAATGTCTGACCCGACGGTGTGGCATCTTTTGCTACGATCCTTGAGGGGGATGCTTTTGAGCGAACGTCAAATATGGCGGACTTACCATCCATGCAACAGCTCGAAGAGTTGCCGCACCGAGCTCTCGTCGCTTTCGGAATTCGCGATGCGTGTCGTGTCTCTGTACGCCAGCGTATCAGGAAACATTTCCTCCGATGAATTCAGGAGGCGTGCCAAGGCACTTCATAGCTGCCACGAGTTGGCGAAACGATTCTCACTTGAAGATATAAATCAGAATTACAGCGAGACAGTTCGTGCTGCTACGAACTCCGCGATCGAGTCCGCTCTCGATTCAGCGGCGGAAGATTCCGTCTATGCTGCGATCTGTTCGACTGCGCACACAGTCTATTCGATCACACGTAACACAGGAACAACCGCCGCCCCATTAGCTGCCGATGCCGCATTCACTGCAACAGCCGCCGTGGCGAACTCCGTCGACATTGTCGAAGCCGCCTGGCGCGACTTCGGCAATTTGGTGACAGCAGCAAACGGAATCCCTCGGGATGATTTTTTGATTGATCCGAGCGAAGATGGTGTCCTCGGCCGGCTCTGGCCTTGGGGACCACCTGAGTGGTACACGATTGCAATTCTCGCTTGGGAAGTAGCTTTGCATGGCGTCGGACTTGATCAAAGTGGGAGGGATCTGGCCCATTCCAGACATCAATGAATCCCCGCATCAATATCAAACAACAAAGCTTTGCTGTTTTGGCGCAGGTGTGATAAGAAGAGGGGCCTATGATCTTCAGTCGGATTGCCACTTCTGGTTCCGCAATGCCGGTACGCAGAAGGTCGCAAACTCGTTGCTGTGCACGTGAATTTCGCACTCTTCCAATCGTCCGACCACGAATGCCCCGGCACCAAGCGTGAACCGCCGCAACAGCAGATCGTGCGACTGACATTCCAGAAAGAGTGT
>JAQGHT010000768.1 GCA_028291565.1 Planctomycetaceae bacterium
GGGCCGACCGGCGAACATGATCGCATGGGATGGCCGGCACTGCTGATCGGGTCAACCACCACCCAATTCGAAGCTTGGGACGGCATTCGCGCCCTGGATTACTTGCTGAGCCGGTCCGAAATTGATTCAAAGCGGATCGGCTGCTGCGGCCACTCCGGCGGTGGAACTCAGACCATGTTTCTCTGCGCGCTCGAACCCCGTATTCAGGCGGCCGTCGTGGTAGAAGGACATACAGAGAACCTGGCCGGCGCCGACTACCAGCCCCCCGGAGCTTTTGCCGACGCAGAGCAAAACCTCATCGGAGGCCTGAAGATACCTCTCGACCGCGGCGATCTGCTGGCTGCCTTCGCACCAAAGCCGCTGCTGATCTGTTATACGCCTATCGATACGGGGACCACTTACTCACCGCACTACGTTGCAGGTACGAATGAGATAGTCAGCGAGTTGAAGAGTATATACGGCCTGTATGGAGCTGAAGAAAAGATATCTCTTTTCAGTTCAACACTGCCGCATGACTACGACTATTTTCAGCGCCGCTCCACCTACGAATGGTTTAATCGCTCTCTGCTGAATAAGAGTCACTCCGAGGAAGAGGTGGCCTTCGAAGATGCGCCGCCGCCAAGTCTTTGGTGCACCTCCACCGGCCAGGTGCTCACATCCGTTGGGGGCCGCACGGCCTACCAGGTAAATTACGACCGGTATTGCGCTGGAAAGTCCCACTCAGATGGTCAGGAGCGCGACAAGAAACAAATTCAGAATGATCTTCATGAAGTGCTAAACCTGCCGGCTGACAGCACTCCCTTACGACCGACATTGTTGTCCAGCAACAAACACAGAAACGCGCTCATCGAGGAAGTAGAGTTTGAGTCGGAGCCGGGCATCCGCGTCCCGGGCTGGTTTGTAAAACCTTCGACTGGAGGGTCGAAGTTCCCAGTTGCCCTACTGATTCAGGATCAAGGCAAGGACGTCCTGTTCGACCAATGGTCATTGCTTGAGAGCTGCACTCGCACTGGAGTCGCCGTCTGTTCTGTTGATCTTCGGACCTGCGGAGTCACGCGGCCGCGTCTTCCTTCGCAAGGACCATCCTTTTATGGGTATGGAGTAGAACTGGCTTACTCGCTAGTGAACCTGAGTCTCGGTTCGCCCATCGTTGGCCAGCAAACGTGGGATCTCCTCCGGTGCATGGATTACCTCGCGACCCGCAATGACGTTGACGTACGACGGATCGGGCTCTGCGGAACCGGTACGACCGGCCTGCCATGTATCGCCGCAGCCACGCTGGAGGACCGTTTCTGCTCTCTGCTGCTGAATCGCACTCTCGTCGATCTCGAATGCATCGTGGCATCGAAAGAGTATGAGCTGCCGCTGTCTGCGGTCGCATTCGGGATACTTAAAAAATTTGATCTGCCTGAGCTTTGCAGGCACGTCGCACCGAAGCCTCTTTGGATCGTTAACTCCGTTGGACCGAAAGGGAGTCAACTTGCGCTCAGTGATGTGGCGGAGAAATACGGAAAAGTGAGACAAACTTACGGAACTGCAACTCAGACCGGAAAGTTCGTATTGAGCGTTGAGCCCGGTCCGATAGACCGAGTCGTTCTGGATTGGGTGCAAAAAGCCGTGGTCTAGACCTGCAATGCAACGAGTCTCATAGGCCGGGTCCTCATCTATTGATTGACTCCGAATCGTTCTGGAAGCGACCAGCATAAAATCGTTCGTGCTCCGTACGACTCACACCGGTGCAACCGGCTTTCACGCTCAAGCTCACGTACGTCGAACGCCTCACCTCGAAGGCTTCATCATGACTGCAAAGGAATTCATTTCTTCTCTCTTCGATCAGTGGCAAAGCGGAGAATCGGCTGCTTTCTTTGACGCACTTGCTGATGACGTGCAGTGGACGGTCAGGGGCGAGACTCCGATTTCGGGAACTTGGGCAGGAAAAGCCGCATACCTCGACAATGTTTACCGGCCGCTCTTGTCAATCTTTACTGGACCAACTCAATGCCGTGTTCATAACATCATTGCCGACGGTAATCTGGTTGTCGTAGAGTGGCATGGTGAAACGCCGACCGTCAGTGGTACGCTTTATTCCCAAGATTACTGTTGGGTGCTTCATGTTGAGGGACACACAATTCGAGAGGTTGTCGGCTACTTCGACACGGCGCTGGTCACCCATCTCCTTACGGCCACGAAATAAAGCTCGCGTCACGTCCAAGGGGACCCGAAACACAGTGCGCAATTCTTAGCATTCAGAGCGATATGTCAAACGTCCTTGTTGTTGGCGCGGGCCCCGTCGGGTTGACAATGGCTTCGGAGCTGGCGCGCCATGGAATTCGTTGCCGCATCATCGATCGGCTTGAGAAGCCGCTGCCGTACTGCCGGGCCATCGGAGTCACACCTCGCACGCTTGAAGTTTGGGACGACATGGGCATAGTGAGGGAAATGATCGACGCGGGGCTATGGTTACGGGGTACGCGCGTGGTTCGTCCCGGGTATCCAACGCAGCATATCCGAATTGACCTCTCAGACTTGCCATACGGCCAGTTAGGTCTTCCTCAACCAGAGACAGAGCGCATTTTGTCCCATCACCTGGCTGGATCGGGCATCACAATCGAACGGCTAGTC
>JAQGHT010001195.1 GCA_028291565.1 Planctomycetaceae bacterium
GTGATTGATTGGAACCGGGGGTAGTCGCGAGTACGCTCGACCCCCGGCAAATATCTGTGACCCCTGCCGGGGTCGTGGATGTCTGATTTTTGTCGAAATATGTCGCTCACGGTTAAGAATGAGATGATTGATCGCGGGGATAAGTATTGAAAAAGATTCATTCGCGGCAGCGAACAGTGTAGACACTCAGATCCAACTTTCGCGAAGTGGCGTCCGGGCGAGATTCGCTCCGGTTTGCAGCTTTTCATCAATTATCGCGTGAACTCCATGAAACTCGATCACAGGCAGAAGATTCTCGTGGGGATTCTCGGCGGCACCCTGGCCTTGTTCTGGGTCGTGCCGATTATCTGGAGCATCGTATTTGGCCCCTTCACGGCGAAATATACAGAGCTGGCGGCTTTAACTGAGAAGCTGAATGAGTGGGAAAACTCGAAACATAAACTGGAATTGGCGGAACGCCGAATGGCGGAGGCCGACCGGCGAAGTCTGCCTTCGGACCCGTCTTCTTTAGCGTATCAAGTGTGGCTGATGGAACTTGCTAACCAACACCACTTTACTGCCTTGGGCGTCGCTCCGAAATCATCCAGCCGCAATGGCAATGAGCCCTTTTCCCGGATCCGATTCACTGTGACCGGACATTCCAAAATGAAGGATTTGTGCCAATTCTTGTACGATTTCTATCGTGCGGATTTGATGCATAAAGTGACAAATCTGGCGGTAAAAAGCATCGAAGCCAAGTCCGATCCTGAATTGGAAGTTTCGATCGATATTGAGGGCTTGTCGATGACATCAACCAAGAAGCGAGATTCGTTGTTTGAAGGCAAGCAGGCTCAGTCGGTCGCAGTCAGTATGTCCAAGAAAACTTTCGGCGATTTTGACCTGTTGCACACGCAAAACCACTTTTCACGGGGCTATGGAGGCCCGCCCAAGCCCACAATTCCGCCTGCCCCACCGACGCCTCCTTTTGATTCTTCACCCTATGTCAAATTTGTCGGTTTTGTGGAACAGGACGGAGTTGCTGAAGCGTGGTTGTACGACCAGACCGCGAATAAGAATACGATTCTGAAGGCAGGCACAGACTTTGAAATTGCCGGAGTCAAAGCAAAAGTCGTGGAGGTCGCCCGCGAATTCATCACCCTCAAGATCAAAGAGAAGACTTGGCGCGTGGAACAAGGGGACAGTCTGAAACAGATGCGGGAAGTCGGGTCCGATGGCAAGCCGGTGACAGCCCCAACGGCAACGACTGCCACTTCAACTGGCGCTAATCCCACCGTAACCACTGAAACTGGAAATCCGGCAAAAGTGGAAGCGAGCAAAACGGAGGCGACTCAGACCACGCCCGCAAACACATCGCCGAATTCAGCCGCCACAAAGCCTGACGCTCCCAAGTCCAAGCCTGCGGAATAGGGGCTTCCCTCTGCAAAAATCGCACGTCGGTATTCCCGAAGCATTCCCGAACGGATTGACCGAAAGTCTTCAAGAGGCAGAGGTTCCTGCCGAGACCGGCGCGCGCTTTTGCGCACCGTCCGCCGGATGCAGAACCGGGCTCTCTGGCGAACGCTGACCCGCGGTCGAGTTCAGCTCGGTGGCGTGCGCTTTGGAACCTTCACATTCCTGATCCTCATACTTTATAAGTTGATGTGCTCCAGCTTTGGCTGCCAAGCAGTGAAATCAATCTTGCCAGAATCTCCGATTCAAAGTCTAATCACTCGACATCCCGTCTGATTCATGCCACCGAACAGGCCCGTCCTGATCTGATCGGTTGCGCGCCCGCCTGTCAAATCGTTGCTCCATCTTTCCTTGTTTCATTAGTCATGATGTGACTTCGGCACTTCACTTCAGGTTGCGCTCAACTTGCAGAGTGATGTCGATTTCGACATACCTGACAGCATTCGCACGAATTGATCTCACGAGTTTTCCTCGTGCCAAGGTCTCTGCGTAACGGCCAATAGCTGCGCGTGCTGCAGGGAGGAGTCCGGTAATGCTGTTTTCTTCTTGGTTGAGCTCCCTTCCCTTCTGGAAGCTCAAAAAGCAACGTAAGTCTGGCGAACAAGCCGCCGATGCGGCAGAAGTTGCACCCGAGGCACTGGAAGAACGCCTGGTGCTGACAACGATCAATTACACCGCCAGTACGGACTTGCTGCGTTTCACGGCCGACGCCGGTGACAATGACAATGTCCAAGTGACTCAGCCCTCTGCCAGTTCGCTTCGAATTCAAGTCGGAAATGCGGACGTGATCGCGCTCAGCGGCGATGCCTTAGCGAATCCCGATTTCGTTTTGTCCACAACGACAACTTTGAATGATACGCTCACCATCAACACGAGTGCTCCGGATTCGCCCGTCAATCAGTTGACAATCGACCTCGGCGGAGGCACCAATCAGATCAACTTGGGCGCCCTCAATCTGGGGGGCATGTCCGTGACCAATGGTGGCACAGTCACCATGGACACCACGACGGTAGGCTCTGGGGGCTTGTCGGTGACCGGCAATATCGTCACGCTCAACGGAGTTGTCACAGCCAATAACGGATCGGATGTATCATTCCGAACCAACGGTTCGCTGGCAGTTGATGATCTGACAATTAACAGTGGGATCGCACTGACGGGCGGAAATGGAAATCTGACGTTGGTTGCCGCGGATAGCATCCTGCAAAACAACGGAACGATTTCTGTCCAGGGCTCCGGACAACTCAATGCTACAGCAGGTTTGGGAACAGGCGCCGGTACGTTGACAATGTCCGGTACCGCGACAATCAACACTGATACGGGAGCCACCCAAATTGTCGCGGCCGGAAACATCACCGCGCGGCAAATCTCAAACAATTCAGGTGGAGTATTTATCACCAGCAGCGGCGCAGCGGTGACCCTCAATGGCGTGGTCTCCTCCACTGGCGATTCGCTGACGATTCAGGCCAATCAAGGGATCACTCTGAATTCCAATTTGACCACGGGATTTGGTGGTGGCATCACCGTGAATGCGGATGTTGACAAGAACGGCAGCGGCGATTTTGTCATTCCGTCGAACGGATCAATCACGGCGACGAACGGTCTGATTACCATCATTGCGGGCGATGTCGATTTCAACAATGGAACTGTGAACGCGGGTACGGCGGATGTGTTGTTACAGCCGTCCGCGGTGAACGAAACCGTGAATCTGGGCACCGACACCGCGTTCGGATTGACTCTCACTGATCTCCAACAAGTCACAGCCGGATCATTGGAAATTGGTTCAGTGACAGCGGGTAACATCAATTTTACAAGCGCGATCAGCGGACTGAATACCTCGACTCTCGTTTTCGTTACGAGTGGCGATGTTCAACAAAATGCGGGAGCAACAGTTTCGGTCCAGCAGTTTGGTATTGTCACTAATGGACTGGTCAATCTCACTGAGGCCAACGATGTGTCGAATCTGGCGATCAGCCTCGTGACTTCCGGTAAACCCGTCTCATTCACGAACTCGCACGACCTGACGATTGGCACAGTCGGCGGAATTCCCGGAATCTCAACCGTAGTCGGGGATGTCACGGTGAAACTGCTGGGTTCTGGTAGCCGCCTGACCCTGAATGACGATATCACGACTGATCTGGGCGCGAATGTCTCGCTCACGATGGATGATCTGACTTTGAACGCCAACATCAATGCTGGAGTGAATCAGTTTTCGATACATCCATTTACAGCCAATCGGCCGATCGACCTGGGAACGAATACGCCCGGAACGCTCGGACTGACCAATGCGGAACTCAATCGAATTACGGCCAATCGGCTGCAGGTCGGAACAGATACGGCGCCAATCAGCGGAAATATTACAATATCCGCACCGATCACCCCGTTGAACGCGGTTCAATTGTCGTTGTCCACGGGGGGGGCCATCCTCGACACGAATGCGGCCAACCCGGATATCACGGTACCGACACTGCTTTTGAAAGCCGGAACGGGCATCGCGAGCGGTGGAACTCTGACCACAGCGGTCAGCGGTCTGGAAGCCGTCAGTGGATCCGGCGATATCAACATCACGAATACCGGCGCACTAATAATCGGTGGTTTTACGAACACTCTGGCCGGCGTGC
>JAQGHT010001239.1 GCA_028291565.1 Planctomycetaceae bacterium
GCTTCTGGATACCAGCCATACAGTGAATCAAACACAAACCCCGACCACAAGCGTTGCCGCGTCTGCAAATTCGCGACGGTGAAGTTCGAGAGTACCAGTGTAAATAAGATCCACACGGCTGCAATCAAGATGATCCGTTTCCGAGACAGATGTTTGCGAGACAGGTAAACGCAAAGTAGCAGCGTCAGGCCTGCGATCAGCAACCAGAAGAGGGACGCAACCAGAATCAATATCGATCGATCCGTGAACGTGATTGCCAGCAAGAGAAACCACGCTGCTGATGTGACACCAAAGAAAGTGTGCATCAAACCTGTTGCTGACCGCCACAGAGTGAACCGAAGTCGGCCTGGATCTGGATGGCTCACGGTTGATTCAATCGGGGCGGGCGACATCGACGTACCGGCGAAATTGGGGACATTGGCAGACCGATTTTAACTGGGACGCACTTGCTTGCGATTCGGGCTTGTATGCCGCAGTGGATATGATAGTCCCGCTGTTGTATTCGCATAAGTCCCATCTGTCCCATTCGTCCCATCGAAAAAGACATTTCAAATGGGTCCGTTCAAAGCCTACCCCCTGTATTGTGGCCAACGCGAAATCCGAATCCGGATAAGTGTCTTCTCGTGGAGCGACCAGCTTCGCACTAGACGACTGCCTTGGTTGCGAGTTCGCGGAGCACTTCCGGAATATTCGAATACTGCCAGCCTTCGGCAAGTTTCCCGTCGCAGACAAGGATCCAAGTCACGCCCCGAAATGTCACTTTTTCCAGAGTCGCCGGAATTCCTAAGCCATTTCCCGCGTGCTGCGCGGTCGCGTTCCAGCGTACCACAACCTGGTCTCCCTGGGAAATCGTTGCTTCGATCTCAACTCGGAGATCTGGAAACGCGGAAATAAACGGTGTATGTTGTCGCGATCGAAATTCCTCTGGTCCTCGTAAAGGCCCATCGTCGGCATAACAGACGCTGTCTGCGGTCAACAACTCGTCGATGGTTTCTGCACGGCGTTGATTCCAGACTTCCTCAAACCAGCGTTGAACGAGTTGGATGTTGGCAGTTGACATCACGATTCTCCAAGTAAGTCTGTGATGAGTAAGTTTCTCAGACGTTGTTGAAACCGTCCACAAGTTCGTTCAGTGACGTTTCTCGGGCAGATCCTGGATTTCGCGATCATCCGGAAATGCCTCCTTTGCCAAGGCCAGCAGTTCAGACCGGACGGGGTCAAAGTCCTGCCACTCGTAATGAGGATTCTCACCGAGCGCGACTCCCACCTCGTGAACCCAAAGGACGTCGCAATTGAAACAGATCAGGACTTCCACAGCCCGTTCGCCGCTCCAGAGCCGGAAGGCAACGCCCGGTTCCAGGCCACACTTTTTCCTGTTTTGCGTCACGCCATCACTCCGCAAAACTTTCGTCAAGCGGGCGGCGAAATCAGGTCCTTGCTCTTCGCCCGTGGCAAGAATTGGATACCAGATGATTTTCTCGGGGGCAGGTTCGTCCGTTGGTGGCTCGAGTTCATTGCTCCCAACCCGAAAGACCTCGACTCGATTAGCACCGGCAAGTTCCGTTACCTTAGGTTTGGCGCACCCCGAAATTCCAATTGTCAAGTACGCGACGATCAGGAGGATTGAATATGGATTTCTCATTGACGGTTCACTCCTGCGAGAAATTGGCTTGGAATCTGACTTTCGGTACCTTCTGTTCGCGACCAAAAGTGACAAAGATATAGCCTGCTTACCGCAGCAGTGGCAAATTGCTTATCCCCCGGAAGTGGAGTGGTCAGTCTGCATTTGATTTCTGTTATTTGCAACATCACCGGTCCTTGGTGAGACCTTATTGCACATCGTTTCAAGAATGAGTTCGACTGTCCGTTGGGTCGCACCGTGTTGATTGAGGACCAGTTGGCGAGCTCGGTTGCCCATCTCCTGAGCTGACTGCATATCGGTGAGTAGTGCTCTCACCGTTACTGTCAGTTCAGCAGGATTGTTGACAACTTGGGCTGCGTCGGCATCCAGTAACATAGCGACGACGTCTTTGAAGTTGTGCGTGTGCGGGCCAAACAGGACTGCGGCTCCGTACCCGGCGGGTTCAATCATGTTCTGGCCGCCTCTCCGAGTCAGGCTGCCCCCCACAAACGCCACGTCGGCCAAGCCCCAACAGGCTGCGAGTTCGCCTAAAGTGTCGAGCAACAATACCGCTGGTTCCTGCCCGGCAGTAATTTCGGCGCCGGGATCATGAGCTTGCACGTCGCTCCGGCGAATCAGGGGGAGGCCGGATTGCACCACGAGGCTGGCGACTTCATCGAAGCGTTCACGATGTCGCGGCACGAGTACCAGGCGTAACGTGGGGAATTGTTGACGTAAGACACGATAAGTGTCCAGTGCATAAGCTTCTTCTGGAGACTGAGTGCTGCCGGCAATGAAGATCGCTTCATCTGGACCAATCCCAAACGCACGGCGGATTTCGGCAGTTTTGGGATTCATGCGACTGGCTTCAATCCGGTCAAACTTGATCGACCCGGTGACTTCAAGTCGATCACGCCGGGCTCCAAGAGAGATGAGCCGATCAGCATAAGTCTGATTCTGAGTCGCGATCTGTGTCAATCGCGGCAACAATGTTTGCAGTACGGGACGAATCCAACGATAGCTCCGAAAACTACGTTCACTCACTCGACCGTTAATCAGGATCACTGGAATCTGACGACGGACTGCCGCGGAAATGAAGTTCGGCCAGATTTCCAGTTCGACCAGGATGATCGCAGCCGGAGAAACTCGCGTGAGAGCCCGGTTCACACTCCAGGAAAAATCGAGGGGGAAATAGCAAACTATATGACCAGGATAGAGTTTGCAAGCCACCTCATATCCGGTACAGGTCGTTGTCGTGATGTAGAAATCATGCTCCGGCAATCGCGCTTCGAGCTGCTCCAGAACGGGGCCCAACTGGATGACTTCACCCACGCTGACTGCGTGTAACCAGATTACGGGCTGAGCTGAACTTCGAGCGGGCAGGAGCCCCAACAGTTTTTGCCGCCAATCACCGAATCGCTTCTGCTGTACAAAACGGCGATACAAAAGCCAGGGTGCCGCGAGAGCCGCCACACTGGCATAAACAAGATTTAGCACCCAAGCCGCCATGATGGAGTCCTTTCCATCTTTGTTACGACACTTCAATCGGGCTCACGCAGCACTACAATTCGACGCCACCGGGCTTGCCCCGGTGGAGCCACGGCCTTTGCACTACTCGCTATTCAGTGGGGCCGTTTCTCGTCGCATTCCTTCAGTCACTGGCTAGTTACTGAGAAACCAGTGGGTTGACACCCACCGCTCGCCTTGTTGTCTGGGATGTTCTCGCTCCGTTACTTGTCCATGTGGCAATTCTTGAATTTTTTGCCACTGCCGCAGGGGCAAGGATCGTTACGGCCGACTCGAGGCCCGAAGTTGCGGATTGGTTCAATCGCCCGCTCTTCGCCACCCGAAGTCGGCTCCATCTCGCCACCATCGGCTGCGAATTCTTCTTCTGCGGCTGCGAAGACAGACTCGGCCGAGTCGTGTGTGACAGAGGTGATTTCCCACAGGTTGTTGACGAAATCGGGATTGAATTCTTCCACGCGGAAAATACTCGCCGTGACTTGCTCGGCAATGTGCTTCCACATCGTGTCGAATTCTTTCATTCCCTCGCGCTTGTATTCAACCTTGGGATCCTTGCCGGCATATCCCGCCAGGCCAATGCCCTGCTTCAAATGGTCCATCAGATAGAGATGGTCTTTCCATTCGGAATCGAGCACATCCAGGATCAATGAACGTTCGGTCTGCAGGAGTTCGGGCCGGTAATAATGAGCGACTTCGTTCATCGCGAATTGACGCGTTGCGCCCCGTGTCAGCGGCTCTAATTGCTTGACTTCGACGTCGGAATCGAGATTGGACTTCAGCCATTCCACGAGCGAGTTAAGCGCTCCCACGTCTTGAATGTGATCCGCATCAGCGTCTTTTCCAGATCGTGGCCCGAATACTCGATCCAGGATCAAATCGATTTCCGCTCGAACTTGGCTGTTTTTGTGGAAGTTTTGGCTATAGGTCATCAACGCGGAACGAATCGATTCGCGAGATTGTCCTTCGAAAGCTTCTGGCGACAGGTTGATTTTGAAACGATTGGCCGCCCATTCCGCCATGCCCTGGCGGTCGTAGCGTTCAACACCCGCTCCGGCTTTCGACGCCATAAATCGCTGCAAGCCAATGGAGACCGGGTATTCGATCTCTTTGGCGTCATACAGCTGAATCAGACGCTCCATAATCTGCGATTGGGCTTCCTGTGGCGACAGTCCCTTGAAGTCATCCGGTGACATCTGCAATCCGAATTGCTGTTGCAGAAATTCGCTCAGGGAGCGGCGGCCATAGTCTTCCGCGCCGAACTGATCCAGTGCGGAAAAATCATAGCGGCTGATCGATTCATGAATTCGCGGTAACAACTGTTCGAAAAGGTTTTCGAGACCGATGCCCTTCAATTCGCGTTCATTGGTGTTCAAACGGAATCGCGTATTCACCCACTTGGCAAACGCGGACCAGTTACGTTCGCGTTCGTTTTCGACTTCACTTGGCAGATCCTGTTCCATCTGGTCGCGCAGCAATTCTTCCGCTTTGCGTTCCGCGTGGTCGCGCATGAACTCTGCCATCGCTTCGGGATCTTTGTCCCGCAAGTCGCGTTCTTCGATTTCAAAACCGTATTGGCGATTGAACCAGGCCACTATGCCATTTCGCCCATAGGCGGGTGACATGAACTCGGCCAATGCCGTTTTCAAACGCTGCCGGAACAAATCGATGATGAGTTCACGCGTGTCACAGCCGTCGAGAATGCTCTGTCGATAGCCATAAACTCGTTTACGTTGCTGGTCCATGACCTCGTCGTATTCGAGCAGATGCTTTCGCGTTTCAAAGTTTCGTTCTTCGACCTTCTTTTGCGACTTTTCGATGCGACTGTCGAGCATTGGATGCTCGATCGGCTCACCTTCCTGCATCCCAAGAAACCCAAGCAGACTCTTCAATGTATCGCCACCGAAGATGCGCAGTAGATCGTCTTCCATCGAAAGGAAGAACCGGCTGGACCCGGGATCACCCTGCCGGCCCGACCGGCCACGCAGTTGCAGGTCAATACGACGGGCTTCATGCCGTTCGCTACCAATAACGTGTAATCCGCCCAGCTCGGCGACCTTGCGGCCCTCGACGACCATTCCACCTTCTTCAGCGATCTGCTTTGAAAGCCCGTCCCACTCGGACTTGGGAACGTCCAGCCGCGTACGGTATTTCGTTTTCAATGCGTCCCAGACCATCGGTTCGGGATTACCGCCAAGAATAATGTCCGTTCCGCGGCCCGCCATATTCGTGGCGATGGTCACGCCATTCAGTCTTCCCGCCTGGGCGATGATTTCGGCTTCACGTTCATGATGCTTGGCGTTCAAGACCTGGTGCTTGATTCCAAACCGCGTCAGCTTATGCGACAGCAATTCGGATTTCTCGATCGAAATCGTACCAACGAGGATTGGCCGGCCCGACTTGTGAACCTCACGAATCTCTTCCACAATCGCATCGAATTTCTCGCGTTCCGTCCGATAGATCAAATCCGACAGATCCTGGCGGACCATCGGACGGTTTGTCGGAATGGCCAGAATATCCAGGTTATAGACCTTGAGGAACTCGGTGGCCTCGGTCATGGCCGTACCGGTCATACCGCCAAGCTTTTTGTACAACTTGAAGAAATTCTGCAATGTGATCGTGGCCAGAGTCTGCGACTCTTCTTTGATTTTTACCCGTTCTTTGGCTTCAACGGCCTGGTGCAGCCCGTCACTCCATTGTCGGCCAACCATCGCGCGGCCTGTGTGTTCATCGACGATAATCACTTCGCCTGCACCAGACACCATGTAATTGACGTCACGTTTGTAGAGGAAATGGGCCTTGAGCGCATTATCCAGCAAGTGCGGCCACTCCATGTTGCCAGGCGTGTAGAAGCTCTCAACGCCGGCCGCATCTTCAGCGAAGCGGATGCCTTCATCCGTCATATGGCAAGTGTGTTCTTTTTCCTTGACTTCAAAGTGGATGTCTTTCTTGAGTTGCAGGGCGACGATATTCGCCTTGGCGTACTTCTCGACATCGTCTTCCGCGGAACCAGAAATGATGAGCGGCGTTCGGGCTTCGTCGATCAAAATGTTGTCGATTTCGTCGACGATGGCAAAGTCCAGCGGCCCTTGGACCTGCCGGAAATGGGGCGCCATACGCTCGTCGTCCCAGCGCGCCGGTTTCATGTTGTCGCGCAGATAATCGAAACCAAATTCGTTGTTGGTTCCGTAAGTGATATCGCACTGATACGCTTTGACCCGGTCTTCGGCCCGCATCTGTGACTGGATGGCGCCAACGGTCAACCCCAGCCCGATATAAATGGGAGCCATCCACTCCATGTCACGGCGAGCCAAATAGTCGTTGACGGTGACCAGATGCACTTTGCCGGATAAGGCATTCAAGAACGCGGGCAGCGTAGCGACAAGCGTCTTGCCTTCGCCAGTCCGCATTTCCGCGATCATGCCCTGATGCAGGGCATATCCTCCGATCATTTGTACATCATAGTGCCGCATTCGTAAAAAGCGGCGGCTCGCTTCACGCACCCGCGCGAACGCTTCCGGCAGAATGTCGGCGAGGGTTTCGCCCGCTTCCAGCCGTTTACGAAACATGGCCGCAGAGCCCGTCAACTCTTCGTCAGACAGGCCTTGCAAAGCGGGTTCGAACTGGTTGATTCGATCCAATATCGAACCGGGCAGAATGGTACTCTGCAAAGTCTTTTTGTCGCGAATATAGCCGATCTTTTTCAACGTTCGTTCGTTCGCCGCGCCAAAACGGCGCGTGATGAATCGATCAAACGAAGAAAACATCGAATTGAAGAAATCGCCGACGCGTTCGAGAAGTTCCATGAGCTTTTTCTTCTTGCGGATCAGCCAATCAGATACAGAGGCCCGTTGCCTCACCATATCAAAACTAGCAGTCCGGTCTACGTTATTTTGCGAGTCGCCTGATGCGAGCATTAATCCGTCGGTTTTTTCCGCTGGAAGAATGTCTCGTCTCAATCCCGCAAGTAATCAGCCCCCAATCCCTGGGATTCGCCCGTGGAGATCTTTTATTGGGGGACTGCCAAAAACGACAACACAGCCCTCCGCCGCCGTTTCGTCAGTTCTGGTCTCCAGAACCAACACTGCGCCGGGCAACCGGCCATAACCCTAAGTCTGCCAGAAGTTTATTAGGGGACGCCAAGCGGGTCAATCCACATCTTGGCAGAGTGAATTCCGCGTGAAGGATTGGCAGGTCCTGGATCTGGCCGGTTTGGCAGATCAGAAAGCGATTTTCGTGCCAAGAATCGCGCAATCAGCGTAAACCGCGCAGCGTCGCAATATCAAAAATATCAATTCGGCATTCGAAGAGTTCAAAGATGACTTTGGGCAGCCGCAGCGAATTTCAGGACTTCAGCGTCGAAGCAAACGCAAAGTGATGCGGCGGACGGTCAAAAATGAAACGTTTGATCGCGGGGATCTGTATTGAAAAACACTCGTTCTTGGTCGCAAACAGCATTATAAACTGCTCTCGCCAGTGATTCGCGTCAATTCGCAGGCAAAGTATGTTCCAGAATGAATTTCACAGCCGGCGCCGGATCTTCTAAGCCGTGGGGGTGGTGCTTCAACCCCGGTTTGACGATCACTTCGATCTTTCCACCGAGTTTTTCGTACCGCTGCTTGATGAGCACGGAATTCTCGGCATACGGGACGACTTCATCGGCATCTCCACAAATATGCAGCAATGCGACCTTTGCTTTCGCCAGGGGGGCCAGATTGTCAACCGGATTCTTCTCGAAAGCCAGGGCTTCGGCTTCTGATCTGAATCCGTAATCCTTGATCAACTTCGCCCAATCCCCAGCACTGCCCGGCCCTTTACCTTTGCCGCCCGGCCAACTCTTGAAGTCACAGACTGGATTGTCTCCCAGAATGACCGACACCTGATTCGGATGCTCGGCGCCCCAATTATAGACATACAACCCACCACGGCTGAGACCTTCCAATACCGGTTTGGGGGACAATTTGTGCTGACTTGTGAGGACCTTGTAAAAGGCGTCAAAATGCCGCATGGCACTGGGACAACCAAATGTGTTGCCGACATCCATGAACACCAGATGGAACCCTTTGTTAATCAGAGCCAGATCAATTTCTGGATGATGATCAAAAAACTCCGCACGCCAGATCCAGGGCCGTCCCGCGGCCGCCTGCTTTGGAACGACTACCAGGCATTTTCGGCCATCGACCTCGAAGTCGTACCGGTCAAATCCGTGATAAGCACTCTTGGTGCCCGAAAAAGCTGACGATTTGTCAGGCTGGGCCGAATTCGAAGCCGGCAGGCTGAATCCAATCGCCATCAGGACAGAGGCTGCGAGTATCAGATTGGCCCTCGATTGCGAGATGCGTAACATGGTCGCCTTTCAATGATGAGTTGCCAGCGCGGCCGGGAACAGGACGTATTCCAATTTGCGGCAGGCGTTTGCAACGTGATAGCGACCTGAGAGTGTTTGCGGAAGGGCGCGCGAAGCAGGGTCAGGTGGTTCAAAGTTCATTTTTCACCCGAATTGGTCGAAAAATGAACTTTGAACCACCTGACCCCTGAATTGCGCTTGTTGCGGATTTATTCCCCGCCGCGAGTACGGTTGATCGGATTGGCGATCGAAGACTTCCGATCATCCAGACTGACGCGGATCAGTTCTTTGTCGTTCCTTGCGAAGACACTTTTCATCGCGAAAGCGGGATGAGACCAGATTGTCATACGACGCTGGACCGGCCGTGTCGGTTCGAGGAGCTTGGCACGGGAAATCTCTTTGTAGCCCTCTGGCTTCAATTCTGCGATGATCAAATCACCCTGCTCATTGTGCAGGAAGACCTTGTCACCGTTGGGAATCAGGAAGGCGTTCCACCAGCGACCGTGTCCCGTAGCGTCAAACGTTTCCCAGACTCGCTTGCCGGTCTTGGCATCCAGACATCGCAGCTGGCCATAGCTACAGACACCATAAATGTGGGTATTGTTCACTAGCGGCGTACTCATAATGGAGTGCAGGCCATCCGTTTTGATTTCGCTGTTGCTGTTCCCCTTCCAGACCGTTTTTGGAGTCTTTTCGCCATTGAATTCCAACATCAGCGAACCATTATAGAAGGATGTCAAAAACAGACGATTTCCCACCTGCCTGGGGGTGGGGATACACAAACCGGCGTTAATATTGAAGGGCACGTCCCAGATCTGTTGGCCCGTCAAAGGATCGAGACCGGTCACCGAGTTCGGATGCCAGACGACGATTTGCGGCATCCCATTGTGTTCGAACAGCATCGGCGGGCAGTAACCGACCTGATGGTCGTCAATGGCACGCCACAGCTCCTTACCAGTCTCCTTTTGGAAACTGACAACGGTCGCTCCTTTTGCTCCTCCCACAAGCGTGATCAACTGATTTTCCAGCACGAGGGGCGATGCTGCCATGCCCCAGGTTGGCAAGGTTGTGTCGTAATCCTTTTTAAAATCTTTCTGCCACAAGATCGCGCCGTCGGCGACATTGAAGCAGAACATCATACCAGTTGCACCGATTGTGTAGACTCGATCGCCGTCGACGACGGGAGTGGCACGGGGGCCAGCAGGATAGCTGATGTCATAACGAACGGGATATGCATAGGTCCACAGGACATTGCCGGTATTGGCGTCGATGCAATGTACACGTTCATTGCCGCGTGCGGCGTCTCGGTCAAAGAAGTCGGTCACAAAAACCTTGCCGTCCGCAACTGCGGGGCCGGAATATCCCTCACCGAGCGGAACCGACCAGACTCGCGGTAATAAACCAGTCGGCAAAGTCCGCACGATTCCCGTTTCACGCCAAACGCAGTCGCGTTTCGGGCCACCCCATTGCGGCCAATCATCTCCCTGAACAACTGCCGAATTGACCGTCAAAACAGAAAAACTCAGGCAAAAACAGGCGCGCATCAACCAATTCTTTGACCAACGCGGCCAAGGCCGATTTCCAGTCGAAACATGGGGCATAGTTGTCTCCAGACGCGGCAGTTTGAGTCGACCAATTCGCGGCGTCAATCTTGCGAATTGGTAAGCAGGCCTCGTCATTCACTTGAAATGTGATTTGAGCGAGGAAAAATGCGAAGTCAGCCATCGATTTCGCTGGCGTTTCGTGACGGCAGGCTCTCCAGACGCTGGCCCCAACGCCCGAGGCTTTGTGATTTTGGTCAATCAAATGCCCACAAGACTCAAATCGACTTTTTTAACAGGCAGGACTGAGTCCAGATTTTTGAATCGGAACGCTGCGCACGATCCATTTCTTTTCCATAATGGTACGTGCCACGCAGGCGGGAATAAGTTGCAGGTGGGAGGGATGAAATACTAGATCCCCATTATTCGGCAGGCGTGTCTATTGTAACGCGTCATCCAGACGAGTGAAGGAGTCACTTTACCTCCCCTGCCAATTCGTAATTCGCGTCACCCGACGAAATCTTCGGATGTCTTTGATTTCTGAAATGGAGTCAGTACGACCGCAAATCGCGCTCGTTGTGTTCGATATGCTGGATTCCTGTAGCCTGTCTCACCAGAGATTGGGAGAGTTCGTTCCGTATCTGGTCCAATGCCCAAGGTTTGGCGACCTTGGTTATGGCGGGGTTGCATCGTTTTTCGGAACGCGGAATCAACGCTGAACCGAACTTGTGTCGCCAACCGGGAGTCTCTATTCTCTTGGAGATTCTGAAACATGGGTTTTGGGTTTTCGCGGAGCATCTGGCTCGCCGTCATTCAAGAACCCGAGCTTCAACAGTAACTTATTGCGGTGCCTGCAGTTAAGGTTTTCCAAAGGCTTTGGAAAATCGAGCGGCAGCGAATGCACGACCAAAGGAACGTCACCTTGTTGCGGACTCATACGAGCGGCGAATTGCGGCTGGAAAACAAAGATCAAGTAGTGACCCTCTGTGGTTGGGTCAATGCGCAGCGCGATCACGGCGGATTGGTGTTCATTGATTTACGCGACCGCTACGGTATGACGCAGGTCGTTTTCGACCCCGACAATGGGGCCGAAATGTTGAATCTGGCACGCTCGCTGCGCAATGAAGATGTCATTGAGGCCACCGGAAAAGTCGTTCCTCGCGGCGAAAAGCTCGTGAATCCCAAATTGGCCACGGGACAGATCGAAATCGTCGTGTCGAAATTGACCGTCCTCAATCGATCCAAAACACCGCCATTCCTGCCCGGATCGACGGAAATCGCGAATGAAGAGATTCGGTTGAAACACCGGTATCTCGATCTGCGTCGACCACAATTGCAAGAAGCGATGATCTTCCGGCACAAATTCAGCAAGCTGGTGCGGGACTATTTCGACAAGAACGGGTTTCTGGATATTGAAACACCGATGCTGGGCCGGAGTACTCCGGAAGGAGCCCGGGATTATTTAGTTCCCAGCCGGGTCCATGAAGGGGCATTCTATGCCTTGCCACAATCGCCGCAAATCTACAAACAAATGCTGATGGTGGCTGGTTTTGATCGTTATATGCAGATCGCCCGCTGTTTTCGGGATGAAGATTTGCGCGCTGACCGGCAGCCGGAATTCACTCAGATCGACGTCGAGATGGCCTTCGTCAAGATGGAAGACATTCTGGGCATGATTGACGGCCTGGTGGCATACGTCATGAAGGAAATGCGGGGTATTGACCACCCCCTGCCGTTGCCGCGGATGAGCTACCGCGATGCCGCGGAGCGATTCGGCTCGGATAAGCCAGACCTGCGATTTGGCATGGAGTTAAAATGTCTGGGCGAAGTCGCGGCGCGGTGTGGCTTCGGCGTGTTTCAGACGACGATTCAAAACGGTGGCCGAGTCCGTGGAATCTGCGCCGTCGGCGGAGCACCCAAATACAGCCGTAAGGTGATCGACGAACTCACCGAATTCGTGAAGACTTATGGAGCCCAAGGGCTGGCATTCTTCCGGGTCAATGAAACGGGCCTGGATTCGCCCATCGCCAAGTTCTTCTCGGAGGAAGACCAGCAGGCGATCATCGCAAAATTCGAAGCCAAACCGGGCGACATCATTTTCTGCGTGGCGGACAAGCAAAAGGTAACATCGGCCGCTCTGGCGGCGTTGCGGAATCGCCTGGGCAAGGAATTGCAGTTGTACGATCCTAAGCAAATGCATTTCTCCTGGCTGCTCGATTTCCCGCTGTTCAACTGGAACGAGGAAGACAAGCGTTGGGACGCCGAGCATCATCCATTCTGCGATCCAGTTACCGAGGACGTGCCATTCTTCGAAACAGACCCCGGCCAGATTCGAGCCCAGTCGTACGACATGATCATCAACGGTTACGAAGCGGCCAGCGGCAGTGTGCGAATCCACGATCCGGTCGTACAACAGAAAGTGTTTGACTTGCTGGGCATCAAAGAAGAAGAAGCGGAAGCCCGTTTCGGATTCCTGCTCGACGCCCTCCGCTACGGAGCACCCCCGCACGCTGGTGTGGCGTTAGGTCTGGACCGCTGGGTGATGTTATTCCTGGGGAACGACAACATCCGCGATGTGATCGCCTTCCCGAAGACTCAAAAAGCGGCCGACATGTTAACCGGAGCACCCGCTCCCGTGGACGATCGCCAGTTGCGAGACTTGCACATCAAGGTCAACACACCCAAATAAGCTACAAGTAGGACAGGTTTCCAACCTGTCAGTACACCGGATGACAGAACAATTTCGGCGAAATCGGGATCACCTCGATTTCGCCGATGCAGTATCAAGTATCGAATTCGATTTCACCCACTGAGTTTTGTGGGCGCATCCGAATAATGATCGCGTAAAACTGCCGTAGCGAACTGGCGAATCGACTTGCGAAATACTTTACCGACGAGAGATTCTTTGAATGCATCCGAATTAATAATGTCGTCGTATCAACTTCTTGGATTTCTTCAGCTCAGACTGATCTCGCCACATTTTTTGGTCGCGGCTATACTTCGGCGATTCTGAAGAAAACAAGTTCAGTACTTCCGGTTCCTGCGCCGGAGAAGTGTTTGTTTGTCGTTCGAATTCGCCCGGACAGTCATCTCCCCCATCAAAATCGTCATCAACTTCGAGCGGCTTTGACTGATCGATTTGCACGGATCGCTCCGTTTGCAGATTTTTCAGTTCGTTTCGTTTCGTACGTTGAACCAACCTACCCCACCCCCGCCGGTCCGCAGGGATCGCATTCCGGCATTTCATGACGTCTGGCTTTGATACTGTTCGCGGCCACGAATGAGTCTTTTTCAATATTGATCCCCGCGATCAATCGTCTCATTTTTATCCGTGTGCGGTATAGATCGCCCAGGCCAAGGAAAGTGCTTCAGGAAGGAACCTGAATGATGTCGCGACATCTTGTTTTGCCGCTGTGCGGTGTTTTCGTAGCCCTGATTGGTTGGCTGCAATTTTCACCCTTGACGGCGCAGGAAAACCCTGACGGCAAGTCGCCGAATGCGACCGGGGCTGCGTCCGGAACTTATCGACTGGCCTACAAGTACCAGGCGGGTGACTCCGTGGGGTATGAAACTGTCCACAAGGTGAAGTTCATTTCGCAGTTCAAAGGGACCGAAGAAGTCGCCACGAATTGCACCGAAACCAAGAAGAGGTACAAAGTCGTCCGCGTGCACCCCAACGGTAACGCCGAATTGCAATTGATCATCGACTGGGTCCGAATGAAGGTCAACTTTGGTGGCGATGATCCAGGAACCGAATTCGACAGCAAGGATACAGGTGCCAGATCACAACAGAAATTCGAGAATATCTATAAGATTATTGGGAAGCCCCAAGCCACTTTATTGTGTGCTCCCAATGGCAAAGTCCTCAAGTTCGTTCAAGAAAAGGCGACTCCCGATTCGATCGGCAAAGGGGAAGTCCAGCTGAAAGATATTTCCGCACAAGATGAATTCAGTTTCTTGACCATTTTCCCCGACGCTCCCATCAAAGTTGGCGACACTTGGTCCGAGAAATCAGATACCAAGGTCGTTGTCGATGAAAAACTCAAGCAGACAATTGAATTGAAACGGACTTATAAACTCGAATCTGTCGACGGGAATCGCGCGGCAATTTCATTTAAGACCGCCATTTTGACGCCGTTCAACAATCCGTCGATCAGTATCCAACTGATTCAGCGGGAAACGTCTGGCCGCCTGGTGTTCGACATGGAGCGTGGTACGGTTGTGTCGAGAACCGTCGATACAGACAAGACGCTGATCAAGCCAGTTGGCGACAACACGGCAATGCGTGCGACCAGCCACTTATTGGAACGACTGCTCACGCAGACTGCGGAAGTCACCGATGCACCTCCGGAAGCCGTCCAGAAGAAGTAATGCTCAGAACCGGGTCGTCCCTCAAAGGCGATAGGTCAAATGCTTCAAGATTTCCCAAGGCCGAGAGCACAAGTTCTCGCACTTGTGACTCGAAGTTGGTGCCTGAGTTGGCTTACTTGATTTCCGCGTCTGTTCCATTCACAATGTCAATTGGAAATTGCCGAGTGAAAACCGGCAATTGACGATCGGCTGAAGTGAAGCCTGTTTAAGACAGGCGAAAGCGAACCAAACGCGCGTCTGGCAGACTATTCTGTTAGACGCAACAGCAAGCCAAACCACGAGATACGGCGACAGGCAGGAACTTTCGATGTCCTTCGAAATGGTTGAGAAGCTGAAGCGGGAATACACGGACAAATGGGTCATTGTCGATCCGAACACCGCCGAACTCAAGCGTTTTGTCGGCTTGAGTGGCCGTGTCAAGACGGTCAATATGAGTGGCAGGGCTCTCGTTCAGTTTGATGGGCCAGTCGACATCAGTTGGTACGACATCGATTTGTCGTACTTGAAGCTGATCGACGCCCCGTTGCCAAAGAAGTCGACGGAGAAGCACGCTGAAGCAGAAAAGAAGCCTGCTGCCGCCGCGAAACCAGCCGCTCCGGCTGCCTCTGGCAAGAGTCCATTAGAATTGGCTCGAGCCCAGGGAGCCGCAGGTAGCGGTGCTGCCGTCAAGAAAAGCCCCGTGGAATTGGCACGCGAGCAAGGCGCTGCTAAAGCAGCCGGTACTGCTCCTGCCGTCGCCGCGCCGGTCGCAGCTGTGACCGGTGATAAACCTCTTTCAAAATTGGAACAAGCCCGGCTTCAAGGGGCTGCAAAAGCGAAAGCCGCAGCGGAAGCCGCGGCTCCAGCTGCAGCAGCCACCTCCCCCGTCGCAAGCGCCCCAGTCGTAACTGCGCCGGTTGAAGCTGCACCGATTCCCGCGGCAACTCCAGCGGTCAGTGCTGCAATGGTCGACGAGAATGGCAAGCCGTTGTCCAAGTTGGAAATGGCGCGTCGTCAAGGCGCTGCGAAGCCCAAGTAGCGTTTTCCACGGTCGCTAGTCCGCTCGCTTGCGCATTTTGCAGTTGTGCTATTACTGTGGCAACACGTGTGTCTGCTTCCCCTAGATAACGCAACTTCAAGACTTGCGGTTCGGGCTAGCATTTGACCGTGAGTCATCCAGCCTACGTGGCACGTAAGCCTGCGGGGATAATCCAGCGTTCTGCGAGATCGAACCCAAGTTGCACCAGCACGGCCATTGCTGCGGCGGGCACGGCTCCTTGAAGTATCAGGCTCATGTTATCGAGTCGGATGCCGGTCAAGATTGGTTGGCCGTAGCCGCCTGCGCCAATCAAGGCGCCGATTGTGGCCGTTCCCACGTTGATTACTGCTGCAGTCTTGATCCCCGAGAGAATTGAGGGCATGGCCAGTGGTAACTCGACCAGTCGCAGTCGTGCTGCCGCCGGCAGACCCAGAACTAATGCCGATTCTTTCAGATGGCCTGGAATCTCCTTCAATCCCGTGTAGGTTCCACGTAAAATGGGCAGCAAACTGTACAAAAACAGTGCCACCAAGGCTGAACCCGCGCCCAGACCGCAAATCGGGATCATGAACACCAGCACGGCAAGTGATGGCAGAGTCTGAATGACACCAACAATGCTGAGGATTACTTTGCCTATGGCTCGGTGTCTGGTCGCGACAATCCCCAATGGAACGGCCACCATCACCGCTGCCGAAAGAGATATCAGAACCAGAAAGAGATGCTCGCCCGTGTGCTGAGCCAATTTGCTTAAGACGCGATCCCAGGAACTGGAGTGTGGGTGAGGGACTTTCACCCCCAGGTGATCATTGATGTAATCCGCTGCAATTCGAGTTTCTGAAACTCGATCTACCGTCGAGCGGGCATTGAGTTCAACCATGTTTTCCGAAGTCACATGGTCTTCCAGTTTCAGGATCTGCGCTAATACGGCGGGCGCCCGGTCTGCAAGATCGGCACGGTACAATAAGACTGCATAATAGGCC
>JAQGHT010001261.1 GCA_028291565.1 Planctomycetaceae bacterium
TTACGTCCACATCGCCAAGAAGGCGGACGACCACGCCAACCAGATCTTCATAGTCAACAACGAACCGCGGAAGAAAATCTCCACCGAGACGACGCCCGGTACTCCCTGGGACGATCAATGGCATCACGCTCGGATCGTGCGCTCGATTGAAACTGGCCTGATTGAAGTCTACTTCGACAAGATGGACAAACCGGTGATGAAAGCCGTTGATAAGTCTTTCGTCTGGGGGCAGGTGGGTGTTGGATCCTTTGATGATACTGGACGATTTGATCAAATCCTGGTCTATGGCAAGACTGCGAAGAAATGAACCCCGCCCGGAAACGAACGATTTAGTTCAGCCAGGCGCAGAATCTCAAAAGTGAGTTGGATCTGATCGATCGATTACAAAACAGATGGGACCCGCGGGTCCCATCTGCTGTCTCAGAAATCATACTGGCGATCCTAAGACACCGTCTTTACGGGGATCTTCTGCAGCATTGCATGCTGCGCTTTCGGCAGTGTCAATCGCAGCACGCCGTCTTTCATGACAGCTTCGATTCCCGCGCGGTCAATGTCATTGGAAATCGTGAATGACCGCTCGAAATTGCCAACTTCGAATTCAGAGTAGGCCAATTGATAGCCTTCGGGAATGTTCGGTTTGACCGTTCCACGCAGACTGAGCACGTTCTTTTCGACACTAATGTCCAATGTTTCCTGATCCACTCCAGGCAGGTCGGCCACGAGCGTAATGCGATCATCGGATTCGACAATGTCAACTTGGGGCACAAATACTTTGCTCGCGGAGCGTTCCTCGGTTGCGTGACCCTTTCGAGTCTCGCAATGGCCATGACAACGGTTAGTGGAATGCGGCGCGGTCGCGTTGAGATTCGAGTTCATAATCAGATTTCCTCTCTTGTTAGTGACTAAACCGACTTGACAACAATTTGATGTGGCTTCTCGTCCTGGACGGAAGGCAATGTCACTGACAAGACTCCCAGTTGATAGACGGCTTCTGTCTTGCCCGCATCGATTCGATATGGCAATTTCAAGGTCCGCTTGAACTCACCAGCATTTCGCTCTCGACGTTGAACCCGAGCAGTTTCCGGGTTCGCCTCCGCGACACGCTTTCCCTGGATCGTCACGACATCACCGCTGACCGAGATCTCCAGACTACTCGCGTCGATTCCCGGTAACTCCGCAGTGATCACTGAACCGCGATCGTTCCGATAGATATTGAATGCCGGACCATCAGAACTGGCATTCGGTCGAATTGGTTCGTGCAACATTCTGCCGACTTCATTTTGAAATCGGGCCAATTCTCGCCAAGGACTCCAGACTGCATTTGATACAACTCGACTGACCATGATCACCTCCAATTGAGACGTTTGTGGATGCCGGGACTCCCGACCCCAATTTTCATTCAATCTTTTAAGACAGCAGCCAAATCGGCGTTCTTGAAATTGGCGGTTCCGATTCAGTATGAGCCCCATATTTCCCACTGCCAAAGTGGCAAATTCTAGCCACTGCATGTGGTTCTGCGGGTGTCGCCATTGACTACATGGCTGCCGGTTTCGAGATCATGCAATCGGCGCGCCAATTTACATTCGGTAATTAGACTTCAGAAGAATTGGTGCTTGAACAAACCTCGTAAAAGCGTACAACCATATTACAACAATAACATTACAGCTTTATTCATGCTACATTCCAGACTTCCACACGAGGATAGACTGCCAGTTTTTCTTTCGCAGTTTTCAGGCAGCAACCACAGAAACCAGCCATAACGGCAGCTTCAATTTTCCGTCGGTGAGTCACATATTTATGGAGCAACCAACACTGCCAAAATGACACCACTGTCGTTTTTTCCATAAAGTGCTAGTGCAGAACTTCCTCACGTTTCGTGAAATGGACTTCGAGTTTTCGCTTGGGGCGAGTCCGAGCTCGTCGCATCTGCCCATGATGGCGGCTCCTGGAAATTGCTAATTCCGGACTGCAATGATTTCAAACTGCGTGGAATGCCAAAGGCAAAGCCAGGGGAACATCCGCAGTCTAGGCAAGTTCTATGTCTTGAAGTCGTCCGGGAATTGCTGGAACGCTTCTTTTGACAGAATGGCTGTGGAAACGGATTCGAGTGTCCGATGTTGATGAAATGGTTCAGGCGCTGAGTGGCACGCGTGGAACGGTACGGAGGCGTCCGCGACACTTGACGCGAATTCCGTCCAAAGACCAAATGACGTGAGCGGCTTTGCAGGATCGGACCGGGCCGGCGAGCGCCGTCGCCGGCGGCTGGCAGTCGAAGCGGAGGGATCCGAGTCGACCGAGCCCCGAAATTCGGGGTCGGGTGACTCGCTCGAACGCTTCTTTGCCGCGACAGGCAAGGAGGCCGTTGGATTGTCCCCGCGTGATTGCCCCATCGTCACTGTGATTGCGACTCAAGCCTGGAAGCATTGGGTTACGGGTGCGCTCGGACTGACGGCAGGACTGGGCCTTTTACTGGCGAGTCACACGCATCCTCAGTGGGCTGCGAATCTCGGGCCAGGTATTCCTCGCTTACTCAAGATTTCCGCTTCACCCGTCTTTTCTTGGGCGAATAGTCTAATCCTATTCGTCGCCGCACAAATTGCCCTACTGGTGCTTTGGGCGCGCTCGCGAAGCCTGCGGGACTTTGACGGACGCTACCGGATTTGGGGGTGGGCGGCGGCCACTTGGACACTGCTCAGCTTTTGCGCGGCAACTCAGGCTCATCAGGCCTGGAGCGAAACCATTCTGCACCATTTCCCCTGGCGAGCCCTCGGCGCTGCATTGTGGTGCTGGCTCGTTCCCGCTTCCATTTGGGGTTGGGCCCTGGCGCTCAGATTGGAACAGGACATGCGGGAAGACCGACTGGGGTATTGGGTCTTTCTGCTCGCCTGTATTTGGAATCTCGCATGCGTCGGTTTGATCTGTCAGCGAGAATTTTGGCCCCAAAACTTGAACCCGGCACTCACCCAACTGTTTCTTGCCGCCACGCAACTCGTTGGATCAATGACATTGCTTCTCAGCATGTCCCTGCATGCGCGCCATGTGTTGTATTTCTCTGCCGAGCCTCCCCCGGGACGGCGCCGAAATAGCAGTATGGCAGGAACCAGATCGACCGAACCCGTTTCCGGGAATAGCAGCCTGTTTCAGCGATTTTTGCCGAACTGGATGACCGGGGTTAAAATGCCAAAGGACGGTAACGAAGAGGATCCGGGCGACGATGAACCAACATCCGGTCGCAGACGCGCTGCACCCAAGAAAAAATCGACCGCGCGCAAGACTCCGCGTCGCTCAAAAGTTGCGGCACCGGACGATTCCGAATTGACCAGTAAATTGGACGCCGCGCACAAATCTGCTGGAACGCAATTGCCGGAAAGCGGGACTGCGGCGAAGAATTATCGGGTCGACAAGCCAACGTAAGCGACGCGGCGAATGAAGGACCAATTAGAATGTTTTATCCTGTTCGCGGCAACGAATGAGTCTTGTTCAATACTTACCCCCCCGATCAAACGTCTCATTCTTAACCGGGCGCTGTATATGATTGAAGCTTGTCTCTTCGACATGGGCAACGTGCT
>JAQGHT010000007.1 GCA_028291565.1 Planctomycetaceae bacterium
GAAGAAAACCGGCGGAGACATTATCTGCAACCCGTCCGATCCCGACGCCACCTTGGATGGTCACAAGGGATCGGGATATCAGCTGCAGATTTCCGAAACCTGCCATGCCGATAACGCGGTGCAACTCATTCTGTCAGCGATTCCGCAGACGGCCTGCACCAGTGATGCTTCTTCCTTGACGACTGTCATTGAAGATCTGAAAAGCCTTCTGGCGGACACGGCCTACGGCGGTGATGACAATCAACAGCATTGTAAGACGGAAGGAATCGACCTGATTTCCCCCACGTCCGGTAAGTGCCCGGAAGAGCATGTCGACGGGAATTCTCTGACCGCGGCCGACTTTCAAGTGGAGTTTCGAGATGCGACGGACGAGCGTGGATGTGTCGAAAGCGTGCCGACTTGCGTGGCCTGTCCCGCCGGCAAGGAACCTCATCGTTCGTTCTATGACTCGTATCTGGACGAGATTCGAATCCTGCAAGACCCGAAAGTCTGTAATGCGTGTCCGCTGCAATCAAAGTGTCCCTGCCGTCTGGCGAGCGGATGGTCTCAAGTGACCATCAACGCCAAGCGGGTCCGCTTGATCGAACGTCGTCGCCATCAACTGACCGACAAGTTCCGCGACGAATATCGAATGCGCAGCGGGATCGAAAGCACCAGCTGCCAGCTAAAACGTGTGACTGGTTTAGGCCAGCTTCGAGTGCGAGGCGGCCCGGCGGTCTTCACGAGCGTGTTGCTGAAAATCGCAGGCTGGAATTTGCTGCGAGCGGCCAGTGTACGTGAGTTACTAGCCAAGTTGGCGAAAGAGGGGCAATCTGAGCTGTTTTGGTCGCTTCATCGACGCGACACGGGCCTCAAAACGCTGCGGCAAGTCGAATCTCGCGACATCCGCGGGTTCGTGCACTGCATCTGAGGAAATTTCCCGTCTCGCGGCCCGAAAGCGACTCCAAAGGCGACGACTTTTGTCGGGAGCGTCTTCTTTTTCTTTTTTGCGTCGCCCCAATTCGCGTCTCCTCAAAAGTCCGTGCCCACGTCCAACGATGCGCTGAGGCAGTTCGCTTTCATGCGATTTTCATAATTCACTCACCAAGGCTTCACCTCCTTCACCTATTTTACGGTGCTGCGTCTGATTGGATGTGGCAGCGGCTTTTTTCGAATGTCCCTATTTTTACGGAGAGTGGACCATGTCTCAATCCGGCCCCCAGAAACTGGCAATCAAAGTCCGACGCGCCTTTACGCTGATTGAATTGCTCGTCGTCATCGCGATCATCGCGGTGCTGATCGCATTGCTGCTGCCGGCAGTTCAACAGGCACGGGAAGCCGCGCGGCGGACCCAGTGCAAGAATAATATGAAGCAGCTGGGATTGGCAATCCACAATTACCACGACACCCATGGCACGTTTCCTATGGGCTTTACGCAGGAGAAACAAGGCAGTACTTACGAGGGCCATTCCGCGTTTTACTTCATGTTACCGTTCCTCGAGCAGACAAACCTGTGGACGACGTTTGATGTGAATCATCCGATCAACAACAAGACAACAACTCCTGGCGTGCTTTCGGCAACAGTTGTTCCCGCCTTTCTCTGCCCAAGCGACCCCGGCGCAACCGGGCTGGCCGTCTACTCGGACGGATCACAGCATGGCAAGATCTGTTATCGCTTGAACGGCGGATCGCGGCCAATCTTTCCGACCTCGGCCACGAATGATGGGGTCTTCATGTGCGTCGGGCCAGCTTCGGGAACCGCCAAGGCCGCGTCGGCGCCGAATGGAATTGCCGTCACGATGGCAAATATTACCGATGGGACAACCAACACAATCGCCTTTGGCGAACACTACCTGGTCGACAACAACTTCGACAGCTTTGTCGGCTGGAACAGTAACACGTTGCTCAAGGATTGGACGTGGTGGTACCCTGCGGGCGGATACAACGGACTCCAGGATCTCATGTGTGGGGCATTCGCACCCGTCGGTTACATGACCCCTTTCAAGCTCGGAGATCCCGGAGCACCGACCTCTTCAAGCGGCTGGTATACTTACCAGGACATGCGAATGAGTGCCATCGGCAGCGCACACACCGGTGGGGCCAACGTGACTCTCTGTGACGGCTCCGTGCGATTTGTGTCGAACTCGATGTCGCAAATCATGTTGGGGTATCTGTGCCAGCGATCCGATGGCAATGTCGTGAGTGATTATTAATCTGAATGCGGTTGGCCATGCTGTGAGTCGCACCACGAATTCATTGCAGAAGACGTGTTGCGAATTCGCGCTCCATCCGCAGTACTGAAACGCACGACCACGTCCCGTCGTCCCTGGTGGATCGTCGCCGGTTTCGAATTCGAACAGAAACCGGCGGATCCGTTATTGCACCGCGGACGGATAGCATCCAATCGTCTCCTGGAAGCAGCCATTGATTGCGCTTGCTCCGTCGCGCGGATTCTTTTTTAGTTCTCTCCAAGAAGATGGTTCGTTTTTCATTGCCCTCAGCACCGCGAAGCCGCGCGGCACATTTCCCAGGATTGAATCGATGAAGTCACTTCGAAATCGCTTCGAACGCTCATTCATGATCTATGGAGCACTCAGCTTCTGCTGGCTGTTCGGCGGATGTTGGACAGGAGAGAAAGTGGCGAAGTTGGCCCCCAGCCGAAGGAATCCTCAAGATCAATGGGCAACCCGCTCAGAATATTCTAGTGCAATTCCTGCCGGTTGTTGCGAAAGGGGATCCAGGCCCGACCTCGTCGGGTGTCAGCAACGAACGGGGAGAATTTGAATTGGAAGCGGGCGGCAAAACCGGTGCCGTCATCGGGCCCTGCAAAGTATTGTTCGTTGACTTGAACGAAGAACGTGTGGCCCAGGGAATGCAACCCACAAATCCGCCGCGGATCCCGTCCGAGATGTCAATCATCGGTCCGCGCACTCGAGAGGTCGAAGTGAAAGAGGAAAATCCACGATTCGAATTTGATATCAAGAACTAAATAGACGGACACTAGAAATTGATCTGCATGAGAGGCACTCCGGCCCGTCCGTGTCTGGTGCACCTCAGGATCAATGAAGTTCAATAGTTAGGGTACATGTGGTTTGTTAGATGTCCATTTTGCATCCAACCTGGAAGGTTACATTAATACCTGGTTAAGAAGATGTTAATGGCGGGCCAGCATTAACCGGAGTGTTTTGTTAAATCTCGGTGAAAAGTCTGCATTCGAAGTGGCGTTGTGTGGGTTGAAATGGTCCGATGCTGCAAGAATCTTGTGTTGCTCCAACATTCCCCATTTCGCCTGTATTTCCAGCGCGTCATCGTTGCCTCGATCTGGGGAAGCCCGATTGAGTTCATTCTCTCGCGCCCTTGAATCGCGAACTGAGCTTGGTCGGTTTCGCCTCGCCGCTACACATTTCAGCATTGTATCACTTCATCGTAAATGGACCGCTGCCCATGTTGTTTACCAGTTGGCTTGCCGGAATCTTCAATCAAGTTTTTCAAACACCGGCGCTGCCAGGCCATTCGAAACGCCGCCTCCAGAACGGGCCCCGGTTGTCTGTCGAATGTTTGGAAGACCGGGCATTGTTGTCGGCGTTTACTCCGGGCGACCTGGTAATATATCGGACTGGTGGAACCGGAGCGCTTTCCAGTGCAGCCTCGGCGATCACGCTCGACGAATACACTCCAGCTGGAGTTCTGGTGCAATCCATTGCTCTGCCCACGACTGCCTCGGGGTCAAACAACGTATTGACCGACAGTGGCCAGGCTACGTCGGAAGGGATGTTGACTCTCTCTGCGGATGGAACTGAGCTCGTCTTGACCGGGTATGATGCCTTGGTCGGCAAGGCCAGCATTACGAGCACGGCCACGACATTAGCGATCACGGGCGCGACCAACGCCAGTCCGATTGTGATCACCAGCGCTGCGCAGACCTTGACTGACGGCACGCCCGTCACGATCAGCAGTGTCGGAGGCAACACGGCAGCCAACGGCAACTATTTTGCGAAGTTTATCGATGGCACCCATTTCTCGCTGTTCCAGGATTCCAGCCTTACGACTCCTGTCACTGGAAACGCCGCCTACACGAGCGGCGGAAGTTGGACGACAGCCACTGCTGGCGCCGGCCCCGTCCAACGCGTTGTGGGCTTGGTCACGAGCGATGGCACGATCAATACGTCAACGACGACCACCGCGCTTTCCGCGACCAATATTCGTTCGGCTGTGGCAGATGGAAACAAAATCTGGATCGTGGGCGGAACGACTGGTGTCGTCGAAATCACCGCCGGCACGAGCGGACCGGGTACGATCGTCAGCAGCACTGTCGCGAATCTTCGCACAATCAACATCGTCAACGGGCAACTCTACTTCGGCACGGGATCCGGCGCCACGCGCGGCGTTTATCAGGTCGGCACCGGCGAGCCGACCACAGCGGGAACGACATCAACCAGTCTGGCCAGTCTGGGCGGCTCAGCGAGTCCGTATCAGTTCTATTTCGCGGATCTTTCCAGCTCAGTTGCTGGAGTTGACACATTATACGTCGCGGATGACACTCCGGGCACAATTACGAAGTTCTCACTTGTGAGTGGCAGTTGGGTCAGTAATGGCACGATTACGGCCGCAACGGTCCGCGGCCTGACCGGCGCCGTTAATGGTACTTCGGTGACATTGTACGGAACTGACGGCCCTTCGGCTGCGGGTGGGACGAGCATTCTGTATACAGTGACTGATACTGCGGGATACAATGCCGCTCCCAGCACCACCACTGCGACCACGTTGAAAACGTCCGCGACTGACATCGGTTGGCGCGGAATCGCATTCTCTCCCGACGAAGGCACAGGTTCCATCACCGGTCTTGGCGGCACCACCAACTACCACGCCGGAGACGCACCAACAATCATCGGCGGATCGGTGGCTTTTTCCGATCTCTCGAACTTCATGGGCGGGAAGCTGATCGTCAGTGAAAATTCAGGAGGGACTGCGAGCGACCAGTTGAGCGTCAATAACCAGGGGACCGGCGCAAGTCAAATCAGTATCAGCAGCGGTACCATCAGTTTTGGAAACGTCGTGCTTGGCACTGTGGATGCCACGAATAACGGTAGCAACGGCGCCCCGCTGCAGATCAATTTTAACTCGGTTGCGGTTGGCAATGACGTCGTCGCGGCGGCCGTGCAGGCGCTGATGAAACAGATCACATTCAGCTCCACGGGAGCTGGTGGCAATCGCGTGGTCAAATTTGAAGTTCGGGAGAACAATTATAGCGCCTCGAACTCTGCCACTTTCAGCAGCGCGACGCAAACGGTGGACGTGACCGCTTCTTCCAATACTCCGCCGACGATCACCAGTAATGGCGGTGGCGACACGGCAAGCGTTACCGTTGCGGAAAATACCACCACGGTCACGACGGTGATCGCAACCGATACTGAAACTCCTGCCACCCTGACGTACAGCAAGAGCGGAACGGACGCATCCTTCTTCAGTATCGATCCGGACTCAGGCGCGTTAACCTTCACTACAGCACCGAACTTCGAGAATCCACTCGACAACGGTGGCAATAACGTTTACGACGTCATTGTGACAGTCACCGATGGCGGTAGCCTCACCGACTCTCAATCGATCGCTGTCACGGTGGCGAATCGCAATGAAGCTCCTCAGGGAACTGACAAGACGGTCGCCACAAACAAGAATACGGATTACACGTTCACAACAGCCGATTTCGGTTTCAGTGACCCCAGTGATGTTCCGGCAAATGCTTTGTTCGCAGTGACGATCACCACATTGCCCGGAGTCGGCACGCTCAAGGACAATGGAAACGCCGTCACCGCGGGGCAGTCGATCCCAGTCGGGGACATTACCGGTTCGCATTTGACGTTTACTCCCGCATCCAATGCCACGGGTTCGCCGTATACCACGTTCACATTCCAGGTTCAGGACAATGGTGGCACGACGAACGCAGGCGACGTCGATCTCGATCAATCCGCAAATACAATTACGGTGAACGTTACCGCGGCCCCTAATCACGCGCCCTCCGGAACCGATAATTCAGCGACCATCAACGAAGACGCAGCCTACACTTTTGCGACAGCAGATTTCGGGTTCACGGATTCCAATGACACTCCCGCCAATAACCTGTTGGCAGTCGAAGTCACAACGCTGCCGGGCGCCGGATCTCTCACCGACAACAATGTCGCAGTAACAGCCGGCCAGTTTATTGCGGTGGCCGACATTATTGGCGGTCTGCTGAAGTTCACTCCGGTCGGTAACGCCAACGGGACGGGTTATGCTTCATTCACGTTCCAGGTGCAGGATGATGGCGGCACTGTTAATAGTGGTGTCGATCTCGATCAATCGGCGAATACGTTTACGCTCAATGTCACCAGCGTAAATGATGCTCCCGCAGGCACGACGGGAACGGTGACGACGAATGAGGATTCCGTTTACACGTTTGCCACAGCAGACTTCGGTTTCACGGATCCCAATGACACCCCGGTCAACAACCTGCTTGCAGTCAAGATCACAACCTTGCCTGGTGCCGGAACGTTTACAGACAACAATGTGACCGTGACGGCAGGGCAATTCATTCCCGTAGCCGACATTGTTGGCGGCCTGCTCACCTTCGCGCCGGCTGCAAACGCCAATGGTGCAAGCCATGCGACATTCACATTCCAGGTGCAGGACGATGGGGGGCACCTCGAATAGCGGTATCGATCTCGATCAATCGGCGAAAACTCTGACCATTAAAGTCAACTCGGTGAACGATGCGCCTGCCGGCACCGATAAGACTGTAAACGCATTAAAGAGCACCGATTTCGTCTTCACGACGGCCAATTTTGGGTTGACCGATACCAGTGATATCCCCGCCAACACGTTGTTGGCAGTGACCATTTCGACTCTGCCGACCGCCGGCACTTTGAATGACAACGGCTCATTGGTCACTGCGGGCCAGTCAATACCGGTGACGGACATTACGGGTGGTTTGCTCAAGTTTTCGCCGGCGGCCGGGGCGGTCGCTTCGCCTTATGCCACCTTCACGTTCCAGGTGCAAGACAATGGTGGAACCGCTTTTGGAGGAATCGATCTCGATCAGTCTCCGAATACGCTCACAATCAACGTGATCGACCCGACCATCCTGGGATTGGGTGATATTGCGTTTACAGGTTACCAGGGCACGACGGATGACAAGATCTCGTTCGTGCTATTAAAAGACGTCAACGCCGCGACCGTGTTGACGGTGACGGATGATGCCTGGACCGGCGCTGCGCCGCTGGCAACGAACGAGGGGACGAGCACAATCACGTTTGGTGCGGCCTTCACGGCTGGAACCCAATTTAACTTCGACGCGGCGCGTACCGCCGGCGCCAGGTGGGCAGTTGGCTCTTCCGCCGCGAATCTGTCGGAGGTCACGACGAGTAATTTCGCCTTGAATGGGTCGGGTGATAACCTGTTTGCCTACAATGGAAGCACGGCCCCCACTTCTGGTTCAGACTCTGCCTGGGTGGCCGCCTTCGCCTCCAATGCCTTCTTAACGACAGGTTCATCGAGCACCAGTCTGAGTTACCTGCCGTCAGCGTTCACGCTCGGCGACAACGCCTTCAGCCTGGGGCTGGCGAACGCAGCCGGAAATGAAAATGGGGCAGAGACTGGCTTGCCCTCCACGGTCACCGACACGGCTGCTGGAATTCGTGCACAATTGTATGACGTCTCAAAATGGACAACCTTCACGACGGCTGGTGCTCAGACAATTCCTCCGTCAACGATCTTCATTATCGGCTCAGCCGGCGTGAATCATGCACCTGCTGGCGCAGACAAAACGCTGACGATCAACGAAGATGCCGTCTCCACGCTTACGGCCGCCGACTTTGGATTTACCGACCCGAATGATACGTCGGCCAACTCTCTGTTGGCCGTGGAGATTACGACGTTACCGGCAGGGGGAACTCTGGCGGTGACGGGTGGACCGGCCCTGCAGGCCGGAGACTTCGTGACAAAGTCGGACATTGACGCGGGCAAATTGACGTTCAAACCAGCACTGAATGCCAATGGCACTGGTTACACGAGCTTCAAGTTCCAGATTCAGGATGACGGGGGGACGACCGGTGGCGGAGTTGATCTCGATCAGTCTCCAAACACGATCACATTCAACGTCACATCAATCAATGACGCTCCCGCCGGCACAGACATCACCGTCACGGCCACCGAAGATACTGACTATGTGTTCGTGGCATCCAATTTCGGTTTGACCGACAATAATGATTCTCCGGCTAATGCGTTACTGGCAGTGGAGATCACGACGCTTCCGGGGGCGGGATCGCTGAACGATAACGGCGCTGCGGTCACAGCAGGTCAGTTTATTCCTGTCGCTGACATCAATGGTGGATTGTTGAAGTTCACTCCAGCGTCAAATGCCAATGGCTCGGGATACGCCAGTTTTACATTCCAGGTCCAGGATGACGGCGGGACAGCGGCAGGTGGCGTGGACCTCGACGCTTCTGCGAATACGCTGACAATTGATGTGACCGCAGTCAACGACTTGCCGGTCGCTCAGGCCAACAGTGTCACGACAAACGAGGACACGGCCAAGTCCTTCGCACCTTCAGACTTTCTGTTTACCGACGTCGAAGGGAACAGTCTGGCATCGATCACCGTAAGTAGCCTGACGCTGGCGAGCGGCGACACCCTGACCGTCGATCAAGGTTCCGGCGCGGTGGCGGTTACGAACGGGATGACGATCACTGCGGCGCAAATTGCGTCCTTGACTTTCACGCCAGCGGCAAACGCGAACGGTTCAGCCCGCAGTACATTCAACTTCACGGTGAATGACGCGAGTAATGGTACGGTCGCAGCGACCATGACCATCAACTTGACTGCGGTGAATGACGTCCCAGTTGCCCAAGCTAGCAGCGTCACGACGAACGAAGATACGGCTAAGACATTCGCGGTTTCCGACTTCCAATTCACGGACGTCGAAGGGGACAGTCTGGCGTCGATTACCGTAAGTAGCCTGACGCTGGCGAGCGGCGACACCCTGACGGTCGATCAAGGCTCCGGGCCGGTGGCGGTTACGAATGGAATGACCATCACAGCGGCCCAGATTGCGTCACTGACGTATACGCCGGCCGCAAACGCTAACGGGTCCGCCCGTAGCACATTCAGCTTCAAGGTGAATGACGCGGGTAACGGCACGGTCGCGGCGACAATGAACATCAACGTGACTGCGGTGAATGACGTCCCCGTTGCCCAGACAAGCAATGTCACGACAAATGAAGACACCGCAAAAACGTTCGCCGTGTCGGACTTCCAGTTTACTGACATCGAAGGGAACAGTCTGTCGTCGATCACAGTGAGCGGACTGACGCTGGCGAGCGGTGACACCCTGACCGTGGATCAAGGCTCGGGACCTGTGGCTGTCACAAATGGAATGACTATTACAGCGGCTCAGATTGCGTCCTTGACGTACACTCCAGCGGCCAATGCCAACGGCGCGGCCCGTAGTACATTCAGCTTCACGGTGAATGATTCTGGCAGCGGGACGGTCTCGGCAACGATGACGATCAACGTCACGGCAGTCAATGACGCTCCAACGATCGCCATTAATCGGACGCTGACTCTCAATCCGGGCCAAAGTGTGGCCATCAGCAACGCCATTCTTTTGGCCACGGACCCGGACAACACTGCCTCGCAGTTAACCTACACGGTGACGACGAATCCAGCCAAGGGCACGATCACCAAGAACGGCGTCGCGGTTACCACGTTAACCCAGAACGACTTGAATGCCGGCGACGCACTCGCTAGCGCCATTCGTTACACGGCCACGACAGCAGTGGCTGGCGACACAGACTTGATTGTGTTGTCGCTCACAGACGGAACGTCGACTCCCATCACTGTGACAATCAATATTTCGATCGTCGCCACTGCTACCGCCAATTACACCGGTAACTACTCGCAGAATTTTGATAATCTCTCGCCGACCCCGATCCCGGGAAATAATTCGAGTTTGCCGGCCGCGATGATTCTGCCGCAAGGCTGGCTGGCATCGGAAACCGGCACCAACGCCAGTAACAGCGTACGATTTGACAATGGCGGTCAAAGCACCGGAGATTCCTACTTATTCGGCGCGACCGACAGCAATGAGCGAGCTCTGGGAACTCAGTCTTCGGGCAGCAATACGCCGGTGCGAATCGGTGTGGCCCTGACCAATACTACGGGCTCGACGATCACCAGTCTGAACGTCACTTACATCGGCGAACAATGGCGTAAAGGTGGCGGCACGACAAACAAACTGACATTTGACTACAGTACCAGTGCGACAAGCCTCTCTTCCGGAACTTACACCGCAGTCACGGGGCTTAACTTCACCGCTCCCGAGGCAGGCTCCAATGGCCCCTTGGATGGCAACTCTGTGGCGAATCAGCAAGCGGTCAGCGGAATCATGTCCGGTTTCTCCTGGGCGCCTGGAGCGACGATTTATCTCCGCTGGACAGACATTGACGACACCGGCAGCGACGACAGCCTTGCGATTGACGGACTTTCGATCACAACAGCCAACAATGCTCCGACGGCACAGGCCAGCAGCGTGACGACCAATGAAGACACGGCGAAGACGTTCGCCACTTCGGACTTCCAGTTCACGGACGTGGAAGGGAACGGCCTTTCGTCGATTGTTGTGAATGGACTGGCGCTGGCGAGCGGCGACACCCTGACTGTCAATCAAGGCGCGGGACCAGTGGCGGTGACGAATGGCATGACGATCACAGCGGCCCAGATTACGTCCCTGACATACACTCCAGCGGCCAGCGCGAATGGCTCGGCTCGCAGTACTTTCAGCTTCACAGTCAATGACGCTGGTATCGGGACACTTTCCGCGACGATGAGCATCAACGTGAATGCGGTGAACGACGTGCCGGTCGCCCAGGCCAGCAGCGTAACTACCAACGAAGATACAGCGAAGGCATTCGCCGTCTCGGACTTCCTGTTCACAGATCTGGAAGGGAATAGTCTCGCGTCGATTACGGTCAGCGGGCTGACGCTGGCGGGAGGCGACACGTTGACCGTGGATCAGGGCTCGGGGCCGGTTGCGGTTTCGAATGGCATGACGATCACAGCTGCCCAGATCTCAACGCTGACGTACACTCCCGCAGCGAACGCCAATGGTGCGGCTCGCAGTTCGTTCAGCTTCACGGTCAATGACGCCGGGACCGGGATCGTTGCGGCGACGATGAGCGTCAACGTGAATCCGGTGAATGACGTGCCGGTCGCTCAGACCAGCAGCGTGACTACCAATGAAGATACGGCCAAGACATTCGCCGTCTCGGACTTCCTGTTCACAGATCTGGAAGGGGATAGTCTCGCGTCGATCACGGTCAGCGGATTGGCATTGGCTGCGGGCGACACACTCACAGTGGATCAAGGCGCCGGGCCAGTGGCCGTCACAAACGGAATGACAATCACCGCAGCCCAGATTGCATCGTTGACGTACTCACCAGCGGCGAATGCAAACGGTTCGGCCCGCAGCACATTCAGCTTCAAGGCCAACGACGCAGGGAGCGGGACTGTTACCGCGACCATGAGCATCAACGTGAATGCGGTAAACGACGTACCAGTGGCATTGGCCAGCAGCGTGTCGACGGTCGAGAACACCTCCAAGACATTCGCCGTGTCCAACTTCCCGTTCACGGATGTTGAAGGGGATAGTCTCACGTCAATTACGATCAGCGGACTGTCGCTGGCCAGTGGAGATACGCTGACCGTTGATCAAGGCTCAGGACCGGTGGCGGTGACCAATGGAATGACGATTACGGCTGCCCAGATCGCGTCGCTGACGTACACTCCGGCAACAGATGCGACAGGTTCTCCGCTCAGTACATTCAGCTTCAAGGTCAACGATTCTGGCGCCGGCACCGTCGCCGCGACGATGAGTATCAATGTCACGTTCTTCAACAATCTGCCCGTGGCCCAGGCGAGCAGCGTTGCAACGAATGAAGACACCAACAAGACGTTCGCCGTCTCGGACTTCTTGTTCACGGATGTCGAAGGGGATAGCCTGGCGTCGATCACGGTCGGCGGACTGACGCTAGCCAGCGGCGATACACTGACGGTGGATCAGGGGGCGGGCCCGGTCGCGGTCGCAAATGGAATGACGATTACCGCGGCCCAAATCGCATCGCTGACGTACTCACCAGCGGCCAATGCGAACGGTGTGGACCGAAGTTCGTTCAGCTTCACAGTGAATGATGCTGGTAATGGCACCGTCTCTGCGATCATGAGCATTAATGTGACCGCTGTGAATGATGTTCCGGTGGCATTAACAAGCAGCGTGTCAACCAACGAGGATACCAGCAGGACCTTTCCCGTTGCAGACTTCCTGTTCACGGATGTCGAAGGAGATAGTCTGGCATCAATCACGATCAGTGGTTTGACGCTGGCCAGCAACGACACGTTGACCGTGGACCAAGGAGCTGGACCAATCGCCGTCACCAATGGTATGACCGTCACGGCAGCCCAGATTGCGACGTTGACGTACACTCCCGCGACAAATGCAAACGGATCGGCCCGCAGCACGTTCAGCTTCAAAGTCAATGATTCCGGGGCAGGTACGATCGCGGCGACCATGACGATCAATGTGACGGCGGTCAATGACGTCCCTGTGGCTCAAGCCAGCAGTGTGACGACCAATGAGGATACGCCTAAGAGTTTCTCTGTGGCCGACTTCCAGTTTACCGATATTGAAGATGACAGCCTGGCTTCAGTCACGGTAAGCGGCCTGACGCTGGCCAGCGGAGATACGTTAACGGTGAATCAAGGTGCAGGCGCCGTGGCTGTGTCAAATGGGATGACGATTACAGCAGCGCAGATTGCATCGTTGACCTATACGCCTGCTGCTAACGCCAATGGCTCGGCCCGCAGTACATTCAACTTCAAAGTGAATGATACCGGGGCTGGTGCTGTCGCGGCGACCATGACGATCAACATGACGGCAGTCAATGATGCGCCTGTGGCTCAAGCCAGCAGTGTGACGACCAACGAGGATACTGCCAAAACGTTCTCCATTTCGGATTTCCACTTCACCGACATCGAAGGGGATAGCCTGGCGTCGATCACGGTCGGCGGACTGACGCTGGCCAGCGGCGATACACTGACGGTGGATCAGGGTGCGGGCCCGGTCGCGGTCGCAAATGGAATGACGATTACCGCGGCCCAAATCGCATCGCTGACGTATTCACCAGCGGCCAATGCGAACGGTACGGACCGAAGTTCATTCGATTTCGCGGTGAATGATGCGGGAAGTGGTCTAGTTTCCGCAACGATGAGCATCAACGTGACCGCTGTGAATGATGTCCCGGTGGCGTTGGCCAGCAGCGTTTCAACCAACGAGGACACAAGCAAGACCTTTGCCGTCGCCGACTTCCTGTTCACGGATGTTGAAGGAAATAGCCTGGCGTCAATCACGATCAGTGGTTTGGCGCTTGCCAACGGCGACATGTTGACTGTCAACCAGGGATCTGGACAGATTGCCGTCACGAATGGAATGACAATTACAGCGGCACAGATTGCATCGTTGGACTACTCACCGGCGGCAAACGGGAATGGTGTCGATCGGAGTTCGTTCAGCTTCAAGGTGAATGATACGGGGAGCGGAACGGTCGCCGCGACGATGAGCATCAACGTGACGCCTGTCAATGACGTAC
>JAQGHT010000008.1 GCA_028291565.1 Planctomycetaceae bacterium
AAGCACAACGACGAAAAAAATCTGTGGATTTTGCGTGTGAATTTCAATACCAAGTCCAAAGGTGCCACGGCGCCCCTGGCGGCCCAGATTGTCACCGTGGGAACTTCGGGCGGTTGATTTCTGACTAGAGCGGTTTAACTTTGGGTGTGCCGGTTGAAACGGCAAATCTCCCGAGATTACCTGTAAAACGCCAGGCAAATGCAAGGTTAGCGCGGAATAGTAGAGCAGCTTATACGGTTCGCGGCCGCGAATGAGTCTATTTCAATTTTGACCCCCGCGTTCAAGCCTCTCGTACTTAACCGTGCGTGGCATAAAAAACCGTAAGGACTCGATATACCGTCAGGTCTTACTATGAGCAGTCCGAAAATTCATTTGAGGGGCGCCATTCGTGCTGTGATCTGCGGAATCCTCATGACGTCGATCATTGGGGAGACGCTGATTCAATCGGAAGCTGTTTGTGGCGGCGATGACCCTCCCGTCGCGAAAGCCAGGGAAGAATCGAAATCGGCCGCGGATTCGTCAACCAAGATCACTCCCAAGGAAAGTGCTGCCGAGCCCGCCAAGGAACTTTTTTCCGGTAAGGTGGTCTTGCTGCCCGAAGTGCTCAAGCGGCGAGGCATCAAAGCCACAGATGAGATGAAGGGGCAAGCTGTTCTTGAAACGGACTCCGGAGAAATCTGGCCGTTGATTTCCGATTGGCGCGGACGAGCCTTCTTTCAGGACGAGCGGCTGCGAAATCGAAAAGTCGAACTCGTGGCCCGCCGGCATCAGGGGCTGCCCTATTTGCAGGTCCTGATGGTCTTCACGTTTAACGAGCAAGGCGAGCGTCAGTATACCGACTACTGGTGTGATATCTGCTCGATCCCGATGTATGAAATCAAGGACTGCGACTGCTGTCGCGGTCCGATTCGATTGAGGTTCCAGAAGCAGAATTTGCCGGAATATCTCAAGAAAACGAAAGCAGATTGACCAAGCGCGTTCGAAGCGTTTTACCAACCTTGAAAGGCGGCCTCTTGTTGTCTGGTACTCATCCGAAATATTCAATCATCCAGCGCCGATGACGCGTTGAAATGCGGCAGGTTTGCAACCTGTCCGGGCCTGCAATTCGAACGGATTGCAAACCGGTTCCACGGTTCTTTTCACCGTCTTTCAAGACTAGTGATTTCGTGGTTCAAATTCTTACACGGCGGAAGCCTGAATTCGAAAGAAAACTGTAGCCTCTCGTGACATCGTTCCCGTTTCTCCTCTCATTGTCGTTCTTGGTTGTCGTATTACTCCCTGGAAGGTACGATTTCGGCGGATTAGCGGAAACCGACCCATTGAGCTCGACTGAACGGATGCGGGCCATTGCTCAATGACTGTCTTTCGGCGATGGTGGCGTAATGTTGAGGGCCGTAAACCATCTCCGCCGCCTCAGCAAGCCAAATGGGGTTTGAGTAGGTCCGCCACCATTCTCGTCAATCGTTTACAGTCTTTTATTAATCGGAATTGCTGACGTCACCGACGTTTCCTACGGGAAGTTCGGCGAAGAATATCGATCTGCGCATATCGTAACCTTTCGAGCCCCCACCATGAGCTATCGTTTCACCCCATTGCTGTTATCCCTGGTTTTGGGCATCGCACTGTCTCAATGCAGCGCTTTGGCCGAGGATTTTCAAGTCCATCGGTTTGAGCGGCAGCAACTCACTGATGTCTATTTTTCTGAAGGAGCCAACTTCGGTGACTTCAATCAGGACGGTAAGCCAGATGTTGTCCACGGTCCCTATTGGTGGGAAGGACCGGAGTTTAAGACTCGGCGGGAGATCTATCCGCCGAAGCCACAGAATCGCGATGGGTATTCGACCAACTTTTTCACCTGGGTTCACGATTTCACCGGCGACGGCTGGAACGATCTCGTCAGTGTCGGCCTGCCGGGTTCCGCCGCGGTGCTGTATGTCAATCCTGGGGCGGGAAAAGTACTGGACGCCACCAACCATTGGCAGACGCACAAAGTCTTCGACGGGGTTGGCAACGAATCACCGCTGTTCTTGAATCTGGTTGGTGATGCGGCGCCCGAGTTGGTCTGCAATCATGCAGGAAAGTTTGGTTACGCGGTACCAAATGGTGAAAAGCAGTGGACCTGGCATGCCATTTCAGAAGCAGTCGGTGAATATCCGTTTGGGCACGGTTTGGGCGTCGGCGATGTCAATGGTGATGGCCGGCAGGACGTCATCTGGAAGGCGGGCTGGTATGAACAGCCGAAATCAATCGAAGGTGATCCTCTGTGGACTTTTCATAAGTATCAGTTCGCGGGACCGGGCGGAGCTGATATGTACGCCTATGACGTTGATGGAGACGGCGACAACGATGTGATCACCAGCCTGGCGGCTCACGCGTTTGGATTGGCGTGGTTCGAACAGGTCAAAGAGGGCGATGAAATCACGTTCAAGAAGCACGTGATATTGGGAGATAAGGCAGAAGATAATCCATATGGAGTCGTCTTCACCGAGCTGCACGCTGTCGCACTGCATGATATGGATGGCGACGGATTGAAAGACATTGTAACCGGCAAAACGTACTGGTCGCATCACCGGGGTGCCCCACAATGGGATGCCGGCGCGGTGGTCTACTGGTTCAAACTGGTCCGGGGCAAAGACGGCGTCGACTGGGTGCCACATCGTGCGGACGACGAAGCAGGAATTGGCCGACAGCTCAGCGTGGGCGATCTTGATGGCGACAAGCTGCCTGATATCGTGGTCGGCGGAATGAAGGGCGGTCATATCCTGCATCATAAAATCGTGAAGGTCAGCGAGCAAGAATTCAAGGCGGCCCAACCAAAGAAGCTCGTTGCGATGGCCGAAGGGCTGTCGCCAGAAGCAGCCGCCGCTGCGATGACAGTTCCGGAAGGCTTTCACGTCAAGCTCGCGGCGGGCGAACCGCTCGTGCATCAACCGATCGCATTTACAACCGATGCACGCGGCCGGCTGTGGGTTGCCGAGGCATACACTTATCCCAATCGGGCGAAGCATGGACAAGGCAAAGACAAGATCGTCATCCTTGAAGACACTGACGGTGACGGCAAATTTGAAAATCGCAAAGTCTTTATTGAAGGCCTGAATCTAATCAGCGGTCTGGAAGTCGGATTCGGCGGCGTCTGGGTCGGGGCGGCACCTTATTTGATGTTCATTCCCGATCAGAATGGGGATGACATCCCGGATATGCCCGCCGGCAAGCCGGACATTTCAATGCAATTTCCCAAAGATGTCCCTGGCGGCGCGACAGTACTGCTTGATGGATTCGGCTGGCAGGATACGCATGAGACGCTGAATTCGTTCATTTGGGGACCGGATGGATGGCTTTATGGATGTCATGGAGTCTTTACGCATTCCAAAGTGGGTAAACCGGGAACGCCCGAAGCCGGACGACAGGGGCTGAATGCTGGCGTTTGGCGCTATCATCCGACTCGACATCAGTTTGAAGTCTTTTCCCACGGCACAAGCAATCCGTGGGGCGTGGACTTCAACGATCAAGGTCAGGCATTCATCACCGCATGCGTGATTCCCCACTTGTGGCACATGATCCAGGGAGGCCGCTACAGTCGTCAGGGGGGCCAGCATTTTAATCAGTACACGTTTGATGACATTCAAACGATCGCCGATCACCTGCATTACGTGGGAAACATTCGTGATCACGCCTGGTGGGGCCATGAGCCAAACTCCCCCACGAATACACTGGCGGCCGGTGGCGGACATGCTCATGCCGGTGCATTGGTCTATCTCGGTGATAACTGGCCTGCGAAGTACCGCAATCAGATCTTCATGCATAACGTGCACGGAAATCGAATCAACGAGTGCCTGCTGGAGCGACGTGGATCGGGCTATGTGGGGCACCGAGCCCCCGATTTGATGATTGCGAACGACCGCTGGTTTCGAGGCATCAATTTGAAATGTGGCCCAGACGGATCAGTGTATTTGATTGATTGGTACGATAAGAACGCGTGTCACCGCACCAATCCCGAAATCTGGGATCGGACGAACGGGCGAGTCTACAACATCAGCTACGGCAAGCCCAAACCTGTGAAAGTGGATTTGACCACATTGCCCGACGCTGAACTCGTCAAACTTCAGCTGCATGCCAATGATTGGTATGTCCGCACTGCGCGGCGAATCCTGGCCGAGCGAGCCTCGGCAGGGAAACTCGAGGCACAAACCGACGTGCAGCTGGCTGCAATGGCTCAGTCTGAGACCGACCCGAAGCACCGCCTGCGTGCAGTCTGGGCATTACATTCGATCGGCAAGTTGGATGCCTCTCGTTGGCAAATTGCGGCGGGAGATTCTGACGAATATTTGCGGGCCTGGGCAATTCAATTGGCCTGTGAAACGGGGACTCCTTCTGACGTTCTTTTGACTCGGTTTAATTCTCAAGCGCTGGTCGAAACCTCAGCGGTCGTGCGGTTGTATCTCGCTTCAGCATTGCAGCGGATTCCCGTGAAGCAACGCTGGGACCTGGCGACGTCATTACTTTCACGGGCCGAAGATGCCGCAGACCACAATTTGCCCCTTGTCTTATGGTATGGGGTCGAACCATTGGTGGCATCAGATTCGGCGAAAGCCGTCGCTCTGGCAAAAGCTGCGAAGCTGGAAAAAGTTTCGCGTCTGATCGTGCGTCGTGCAGCATCAAGTAACGAAACTGCGAATTCAGTTGTCGAGTGGTTGGCCTCGGCGGACAGTTTGCCGATTCAGCAAATGTTGCTCGACGAAATCCGTCTTGCGCTGGAAGGACGGGCCAATATTCCTCAACCTGCTGCCTGGGGTCCGGCTTACGACAAGCTGCTACAGAATGCGAGTCCTGAAATACGCGAAAGAGCCGATCAAATCGCCGTGGCATTCGGTGATAAGCGAATCCTGCCGCGGATGCGAGATGTCCTTGCCGATCCCAAGGCACCTGTCGAGCAGCGTCAACGAGCCTTGGAACTACTAGTGAAGGGGCGAGATGCTGAAGCCGGTCCCGCGTTTCGAGTCGCGTTAAATGAGATGGCATTGAGGTCGCCTGCGATCCGGGCCTTGGCAGCCTTCGATGACGCGGCCACATCACCGGCAATTCTGGCCTTGTACACCAAGCTGTCCGAGGCTGAGAAGAGGGACGCGATCAACACGCTCGTCGCTCGTCCTGCCAGCGCGTCGCAATTGTTTGACGCAATTGAAAAGGGGGAAGTACCTCGGACCGATGTCCATGCTTACCATGTTCAGCAACTGCTGGGATTCAAAGATCCCGTCCTTGCGAAACGGATCACGTCGGTCTGGGGCGAGATTCGCGCAACCGCAAAAGACAAATTGGAACTCATCGCGAAACAGAAGGCCGTATTAACCTCGGCTCGTTTGAAGTCTGCGGAACTCAGTAATGGCCGACGTCTGTTTGTGAAAACCTGTGCAGCCTGCCACATCTTGTTCGGTGAAGGAGGCAAGATCGGGCCGGATATCACGGGTTCGAATCGCGCGAACCTTGATTACGTTCTGGAAAATATTCTTGATCCGTCAGCGATTGTCGGCAAAGACTATCGCATGACCGTAATTGTTACCAAAGATGGCCGGACTGTATCAGGCCTGATCCAGAAAGAGACCGATAGCGCGGTGACTCTGCGAACGATCAATGACACAATCGTCGTTGCGAAGTCGGATATCGAAGAACGCAAGCTCTCGGAATTGTCGCTCATGCCGGAAGGCCAGCTGAATCAGCTCACGCCGGATGAACAACGAGATCTGATCGCATATCTCGGGACACCGACACAAGTCTCGCTGCGCGGGCCGAAGGCTCCGATCGACAGCAAGACGGGTAAAGTGAAGGACGCCCTGGAAGGGGAGTCGCTGAAGATCGTCGGCAAGACCGGCGGCAATGCAGTCAGTCAGCCCATGAGTGGCTTTTCCGCCGACCGCTGGAGTGGCAACGATCAACTGTGGTGGACCGGTGGAGGTCCAGGGGCACGGCTCGAACTGGAACTGCCCGTTGCCACTGACGGCACGTATCAAATCGAAGTCGCGCTGACGATGGCCCGCGATTATGGGATCGTGCAAATTC
>JAQGHT010000018.1 GCA_028291565.1 Planctomycetaceae bacterium
CGGGGCGCATCCGACGTCGCTGAGCTAACCGCAAGGAAGCAGGCGCCTAAGATGAATTCCGTGATTGGGACTAAGTCGTAACAAGGTAGCCGTAGGGGAACCTGCGGCTGGATCACCTCCTTTCTAAAGGATAACTTGTCCAAGAGACAAATTCAGCCTGAGCCGATTTCGATCGGTTCTTGCGAACAATTGATAGTTAAATGTTGGGAACTTCAGGCCTGACCATTCATCACCAACCATTTTTATAGAAGCTGCCTTGGGGTAACCCAAGGCAGCTTTTTTCTTTGACCGGGGTATTTTGTTCGACGTGCGGTCTTTGGTTTCTGTGACGACACCTGCAATGGGACTTATGGGACCGATGGGACGTATGTGACAATGCGGACTGCGTCCGCTGGTTTCATAAGTCCCATTCGTCCCATAAGTCCCATTGTATTAGAACTTCCTGGAACGGTCCTGAAATTACCGGACCATCTGGCAGCGTCGGCGTGGTTAACCCGACCGATCAGCCTGAAGGCCCCCATTCATCAAAGATAGGCACAAAAAAAGACCCCACCGATTCGGTGAGGTCCTTGTGTCTTTCACGTGAGTAAAGCCCGTGGTTTCTATTCAGCCTTTTCCTTCTTCTCTTCTTTTTTCTCTTCCTTCTTTTCTTCGTCTTTCTTTTCCTCAGGCTTCTCTTCGGTCTTTTCCTTGGCGGGAGCGGCGGTTGCGGAACCACCCTTTTCACCGGATAACGCGTTACGCGCCGCAAACGCAGCCTTCAAACGCGAAATGGAATACATCTGCACCAACTTGCCGTTGTAAACCAGTCGCCCGGCGTCGTCACGAGTCAGCTTGTTTTTGACTTCTTCAGAACCTTGATCCGCATACAGAGCGGCGAAGGTTTCCGGGTCGACACCACGTCCGGTTTCCAAATCGGCAACCGCATCCAGACCGCCACTTAAGATTCCAAACACATTCAATGCGCGTGTCGCGGAAACGTACTTGCTTTCGGTTTCCAGTGCTTCGTGGGCCGCTTTAATCGCGACGAACGCTGTGTGAATTTTCTTTTGAGTATCTTCGGAAAGATTACCCGGCGAAGCGGCCGCGGCGGGTTGTTCAGCGGGCTCCTTTTGAGCCTGAACTGACATGATCCCCGTGACGCCGTTCGAGCCGAGAAGGTAACCGAACAAAACGAGTCCGCACGCCGACATCCATTGCGACCACTTGCGCATGTGTTTCTCCTGCCAAACTTTTTAAACCAGGACAGGTCTTCAACCTGCCCGAACACTTAATACCGACAGGTTGAAAACCCGTCCTCCCATTTTTTTCACAGTCTCACGCGGACTCTGATCATCGCAGCCGCCATCATGAGGCATGATTCGCCGTCATTCCAGGCGCCCTTATGTTGGCAGTGCGAGAGTTGGTATGCAAGATCAGTTGCACCAAATGTTTGGATCCAGATGCCCTGAGAATCGCCGTAAGCTTCGCGGGGGGCATACTGGCAACTCCTGTTTTGATTGGATTGCCAAAATGCTCGCCCCTGGTTTTGCAAGCGATTCCTAAAAGATAGTATAGATAAATGGCGCAATAGCGGTACTACTCAACAGGACCAACAAGCCCACCAGGGACAAGACCAGAATAATGGGTGTCAGCCACCATGCCTTATTGTTCACAAGAAAATCGATAAACTCGGCCAGAAGACTCGGCTGAGCCTCTGCGGCTTGTTTTGAGAAATCATCCTGTTGAGGGGGATTTGCAATGGGTTGAGACATGCTTGAGATCCGTGGGACCGTGGAGAAAACGACGTGAAATCGAGCTCAGGTGAATGGATTCTCTGAGCTGCAAGCCATCTAGCCTTCATTTTTAGCAAATTCAATGAGATCTGACGAGACCGATTGCCTGAATGCATTATCGTTGTTGAAGTCGCGAGACTTCGGACGAGTGTCCTGAATTGGCCAAAGTCTCATGAGTTTCGCTACAAAATGCGAGCATTGCATCCAACCAAGACTAGGGAAATCGGAAGACTCAAGCTTGACCGCCTTAATTAATACTGGCGAAAATATTGCTGGTTGTCTTTCGGGGGTTGATGTGGAACCCAGTAGGATTCCTTGGTTTCGTCGAACCGCCGGCCCATCGAGTCTCTGCCAAATAGACGCATGACGAGGCCCATAGGCGTAATCAACAGGAAATAGATGAATGCCATTAACAGGTGTGAGATGGTCCATCCGATTGGAAAGGCGACCGTCATCCAGCCCACGAAAAGTCCACGCGCCACCGCAGGGATGCAGTAGGCAATCGGGGCTAGGATGCAGCCAAACACAACGGGAATCGCTACAACAGTGAGTGAGCCCGTCCAGCGCCAAGCCAGCCAGCCCAAGGCCAGGCATGCCAATGGGAACCAGATCGCGGCGAATTGCCGCAGATCTTTTTCGGAAGGTTTCCAGTTGATATCGAGTATTGCCATGTGGAGTCTCGTATGCAGGATTTCAACCTGCCCGCGTATCAAATGCGAGGGAAATGCCAATCAACGGGGGCCAAAGTGATCCTCAGCGCTCGTCCGAAAAACTGACCAGCTGAAGTCCTGAGGTACGGTTTAATCCAATTGAAACTGCGCCAAGTATTTGTCGAGTTCTTCTGGTTTGATCGGGGGTTGATCTTCTTTCATCAACACGACATTTTCGAGAACCAGAGCGTCCATATTAGTCGCCAGAAAACATCGATACGCCTGCTCGGGAGTGCAAACGATCGGTTCGCCGCGCACGTTGAAGCTCGTGTTGACGATGACCGGTGAGCCCGTTTGCTGTTCAAAGGCCTTCAACAAGCGGTAATATCGGCCGTGACGTTGACGATCCACAGTCTGGACTCGCGCGGAATAATCCACATGTGTCACAGCCGGAATTTCCGAACGGAGCTGTTTGAGCTTGTCAATTCCATGCAGTTGGCCGTCCATTACGGGCAGTCGCTTTTCTTCGCGAACGGGGGCGACGAGCAGCATATAGGGGCTGTCCTGCTCCTTTCGCACCGAGAAGAATTCGGCAACTCGTTCCCGCAGAACCGACGGCGCGAACGGCCGAAACGATTCGCGGAATTTGATTTTGACATTCATCTGCGACTGCATTGCCGGGCTGCGCGCGTCTCCCAAAATGCTGCGACATCCCAATGCCCGGGGACCAAACTCCATCCGTCCTTGAACCCAACCGACGACCTTGTCGCTGCCGATCAATCCAGCCACTGTCTGGCAAAGTTCGTCGTCGTCCTCATAGACACGATATTTCGCGCCGATGCCGTCCAGGAACTGCCGAATCGCCGACGTTTCAAATTGTGGTCCCAGGAGCGATCCGGATTGGCTGTCAAAGGGCTGCGGAGTCCGTTTTTGATTGAGAAGCTGGTACCAGATAAACAGCGCGACACCCAAGGCGCCCCCGGCATCACCGGCAGCAGGTTGAATCCAGAGGTCTTCAAACGGCCCGTCCCGAAGAATGCGGCCGTTGCCCACGCAATTCAAGGCGACGCCTCCGGCCAGACACAAGAATCGGGCTTGAGTTTGCGCATGAACAAATCGAGCCATCCGCAGCATGATCTCTTCGGTGACCTGCTGCACCGAGGCTGCCAGGTCCATCTCACGTTGAGTGAGCGGTGATTCGAACTTGCGGGGCGGACCACCGAACAGGCGGTCAAATTTCCGCGAGGTCATCGTCAGCCCGGTGCAATAGTTGAAATACGACAGATCCATGCGGAACGATCCGTCAGGCTTCAAATCAATCAGATGCTCAAGGATTTCGCGCGTGAAGCGGGGCTCGCCGTAAGGAGCCAAACCCATCAGTTTGTACTCGCCCGAATTGACTTTGAAGCCGCAGAAATACGTGAATGCCGAATAAAGCAGACCAAGGGAATGCGGGAATCGCAATTCATGCGACAAAGTGATCCGATTGCCTCGGCCAACTCCAGCACTCGCCGTCGCCCATTCGCCGACTCCATCCAAAGTTAGAATTGCAGCTTCTTCGTAGGGGGATGGAAAGAATGCGCTCGCCGCATGAGATTCATGATGTTCCGTGAAAATGTACCGTTTGCGGTAAACGCCCTTCAAGCCGCGATTCATCTCCCGCGGTAGATAAAGCTTTTGCTTCAGCCACACAGGCATGGCCGTCAAAAACGATTGGAAACCTGCCGGGACGAAGCCGAGGTACGTTTCCAGCAGTCGTTCAAATTTCAGCAGAGGTTTGTCGTAAAAGCCGACATGATCGATTTCTTCCGGGCGTAATCCAGCCTCTTGCAGGCAATATTCCACCGCCTGCTGGGGGAACCCGGCATCGTGTTTCTTCCGAGTGAATCGTTCCTCCTGCGCTGCGGCGACGATCTTTCCGTCCACGACCAGGGCCGCGGCCGAATCATGATAAAACGCTGAAATTCCTAAAATCGCCGTCATCGAACCATTTCTCAATCGCCAGGATTCTTGAGGGATGCGTAGGGAGAATACTCGATTTCCATATCGTAATGGGAGGCGAATCGAGGGGGTTAATCAGATTGACTGCGAAATCCGCTACCGCAACCGAGATTGGACTTGAGATTCGCCGGGGAAACGAGTATCTCCAGATTGGAATTGAACGTTACCGAACTTCAGCTAACCCATTGCCAATAAACGAGATGCTTAATCGCCCTAATATTGCGATCGTGAGCGACGCCCGTCGCCAGAAGCTGCGCAGCTGGTTATTCCTGGTCAGGATCGTGCTCGTCGCAGTGGGCCTTTCAAGTCCAGGTTGTGGGAAGCGTGCAGAACCGCTCCATTCAACTGCGCCCTCGGAGAAAAAGCCTGTCCTTCCGATCTCGAAAACTGCGTCGGATACAAAATCCAATGCGACAGAGTCTCCTGCCCCCAAGAAAATCCGAGCGATCAACGACAGGAAGGAGGGCTCAAAAGCTGGTGAACCAGCAGCGACAACAACGACAAATGTCGCCGTCGAACAAACGACAACTGCGAAGTCTCCGGTGCCGGAAGTCCAAAAAATCTATCGTCCATCAGACACGCGGGCCGTTTATGACGAAACCAGGCTGGCGAAACATGGTCTCCACAAATCGATGGGATTGCGGTTGATTCTGTATTCCGATTTGCCCGAGAAAGAAGTGCTGGGACTGCCCGAGTTGGCCGAACATTTGTATCCAGCTATGGAAGACTATTTCGGGCGGCTGCCGCCGGATCGTGAAGGCCTGCCCTATCAAATGACGGCGTTTCTGATGGGAACGCCGCAGCGATTCGTTGATGCCGGAGTCCTTTCGGAACGACGAGTGCAACCTCATGAAGGCTGGTATCGCGGGAACGAGTTCTGGTGGAATCGCCAACCGTCCGAGTATTACACGCGGCACCTGCTATTGCACGAAGCCACTCACTGCTTCATGCATGTGATGCCGTCAGTCGACTGTCCGCCCTGGTACGTCGAAGGCATGGCCGAATTGTTTGGCACCCACGACACCGATGCTGCGGGAAAGTTGCACTTCGGAATCATGCCGGTCGCACCAGAAAAATATCCGGGCTGGGCGAGGATTTCTGTCGTGCAGCAGGAAGTCAAAGAGGGCCATGTGCTGGAAGTAGATCAGATTCTGGCCTTCACCTTCAATGACTTTCAGAAATTGCAGGCTTATGCCTGGTCCTGGGCATTGTGTCACTACTTGAACAATCATCCACGCTATCAAAAGCCCTTCCGCGAACTGGCCAAACGGATGATGGACGGTGGCTTTCAAAGGCAAGCCACCGAGTTGTTCGCTCGCGACCTGCCGGACCTGAGAGACGAGTGGCTGTTGTTCGCGTCCCAGATTCAATATGGCCACGATATTCCACGCAGCGCCGTGGAGTTTCATCCGGGTGAAAACCTTGCGTCAGGAACCGCATCCAAGCCCGTCGAGATTTCGGCGAAACGAGGCTGGCAATCCTCGCGTGTCAATGTGGTCGCCGGGCAGACGTACAAGATTCACGCGAATGGCCGAGTCACATTGGCGATGACTTCCAAGCCCTGGGTGAGCGAACCGCAAGGAATTAGCATTCGGTACTTCGCCGGACAGCCTTTGGGACGGTTGCTTGGCTGCATTCGTCAAGTTCCGTCAGAAACAAGATCGAAACATTCCGGATCTGGAATTCTGAAGCTGATTCCATTAGGGCCACAGAGTTCCTTTGTCGCCCCCTCTTCGGGAACGCTCTATTTACGAGTCAATGATGCGTGGAATGAGCTGCATGACAACGACGGAGCCTTTCGAGTCAAAGTTGAAGGCTAATGGTTTTTAGAGATCCGCGAGTGGCGGAAATCGGCCTGGACCGCACGTTGGTTCGTAAATTGGTGTCGAGCCAAAAGTCATCACTGTGGACACCCCATGTTGCGGGAAGTCAACCGAGTCTCCTATTCGTCGAATCTGCCTTTCGCTCCAGGCGGGTGTTTGGAGTTGAGCATAACGTCAAGTGGAATTGGCGCTTGTAAACAATCTTTGCTGTTGTCGATGCCACGATCTCCGATTGGGAATGCGAATTGCGTTTGGTCGCAATCAGTCGGGAGCCTCAGGTCATCTCGAAAGCCAGTTTCGTTTGCCGTTTGACGCCAACTCCAATTTACGTTCAGTTTCAGCGGAGACAATTCACACCATGCATCTTTCCAATTCAAATCCGTGGGCCACCGAAGAACGCCCCTATTCGGCCGAATGGTTTGCAGACTTGAAGCGTAACCTGGGCGAAGGCCCCTGCCGGCAGCTTGGTATTTACGAACTTCCCGACGACTTCGTTCTGTCAGTGGTTATCCCCGTCTACAACGAGGAAAAAACACTTCGCAATCTGGTCCAGCAAGTCGTGGCGGTGCCGATTCGCAAAGAGATCATCATGGTCGATGATTGCAGCCGCGATAAATCGGTTGA
>JAQGHT010000023.1 GCA_028291565.1 Planctomycetaceae bacterium
CAATTTGATTCGGGACGAGTTCGAATCCCATTCCGCCGGTGTTGACTGCAGATGCCGTAGAACATCGGTCAGTTCGGCTTTATCGAGGCCACTCACATGACCGGGAATCAGAGCGGGGTGCGTTTCCATGCCGGAAATCGAGTGCCCATCAAGTTGGCCGTCAAGTTTGGGTTGGGACATCCAATAAAAGACGGCCAGCACGCCCAGCAGCGCGACACCACAGACGGCAGGCCCCGCCCAAGCCATTTTCCGAGACGCTTTTTTCTTCCGTTCTTTGGTGGCCAGCGTCTGAGCGAGACTGGGGGCCACATCGTCGACCAGTGGTGGCAGACCAAGTTCGGGTATGGCGTCGGAAGCTTGTTTGTTGAAATCCAGCTTCGGGAGTTTCTGTTCGGGTTGTGATTCAACCTTCGGAAAATCCAATTGAGGGACCACACCCGCCCCGGTACCAGTTTGACTGCTCGACCGTTTCCCGGTGACATCAATGTGCGGCATTCCCACATGTGGGGCTTCCGCTTTGGCAGTAGTACCGCGAGACGCTGGTACAGGGGCAGGGCCGGCAATCGTGGCTGTCGTGCCCTGAGCGACAGACGGCACAATCAGCTTCTCGCTGCATTGCGGACAGGTCCCTTTTTTGCCCGCTGACGCGTCGGGGACTCGAATCATTGCGTCGCAAGCCGGGCATTTGAATTGAATAGCCACGTTGGAAACTCCGGCCCTCTGTGTACGAATCAGTCAAATGAGATGTTCTTCTCGCGGAACTGGTTTTCACTGTTGCAATGCGTGATAACCATTCGGAATGTGACAGTCACATCCGCGCGAGATCGCTACTGTTCGCGGCCACGAATGAGTCTTTTCAATAATGATCCCCGCGATCAAACGTCTCATTCTTAACCGCGCGCGGTAAAAAAGATCAATCATCCTGTCGCGAAAATACGGGAACCAGCAAGTTGTCGACCGGGGCAAAGTCGTCGGTCAGTGTGACTCCTCGAGCGAGCTCCAGGATGGCATTCATTTGAGGCGAAATCACGCGATTGCCGTCGGACGCGGTTTCCAGTCTGGCGAACGGAGGCTGGGACCAGTGTCCGCCACTCTTGTTCAAATCGTCCATGTTCAGCTTCTTAAGTGAGCAGGCGATGACAAACGTGTCGCGGTCGTCTGAAGGCAGGCCTCTGTCGGCTGAGAAGACATACACGTTCGGGAAGACCTGGCTGACCGTATTCACATAGGCACCCAGGAACCGGCCGGCTTTGAAATTCTGTGTGCGACTGGCCAATTCGGCAACTGATTTTTGCCATTCCACATTTTCGGGTGCCAGCTTCAACAGTTGCTCTCGAGCTTCGTCCGTCATTCGTCTGCGATACCCCAGGAGATATGGCAGCTTCCCTGACTTGGTCTTTGAGTCGTCGCCCAGTTGCTGAATCTCGAAATCCTCAAATGGGGCTTTGGCATATGCCCAAGTCTCGGGTTGGAGATTGTCGGGAATCATTTCGGAGGGCACGAATTCGATACCTGGTTGGGGCTTTTCGTCTTCCACCTCGCTTTTTGAAAGCTTACGCGGTACCTCGGCACGGGGCAGGATGTCGATGACATTGATCAGGAAGACTCCTTCGTCAGGAGTCATCAACTCCTTGATTTTCTCGGTGAATTCCTTCGTTGTGAGGTGCCAGGGAACACTGAAATCATTGAATGCATCCCCGTAAACGAAGTCATAATAATTGTGCTTGCCGGGATACCGGGGATCGTGGTCCAGACCATTAATCAGGTCATCGACAGAATTCCGGGCATCGCCAAGCAGAGTCTTTACATAGGTCTCGTCGTCGGGTGCTAGCCCCATCTTCTTTTGAACGGCGAGCTTCACTGCGGGATCGAGTTCCAGCACGTGAATCAGAGGTTCATACGGGAAATACGCTTCGATCCAGCGTGGAAAGACGAATCCGCCACCACCCAGGAACAATGCACTCGTCTGACGGGATCTCTGGTGGAGATTTGCCGCCGCTTGGTAAAAGCCCTTGTCGGGGCCCAGAGCCATCAACACGTCCCGTTCGTGGCTGGACAACTTCGCGTAGCGTGTGATAGCCCCAAGATTGGGGTCGTAATTTATCTTTTTGTTCAGGTTCGTGGGAATCACGACTCCCTCGGGAAGTTTTTCCAGGGGAAGTGCCGCCATGCCACTGAAGAGCGCCGAGTTTTCCGTGGACGCCAGCTCCTGAATCACATGCCAATAGTCGGCCTGTGGACTGAGTGCCAAGAGTGCGCGGAACTGTACTTCATTAATCGCACCTTGAGAGGTCAGCAATTTGGTCGCGGGGTCATATTTGACTCCGGCCGGCAGTTTCGATGCATCAAACGGCAGTTTTTCCAGAGCCGCGTCGATTTTCCGCTTCCAACTCTCGGCGGCGCGTTCTGTCAGAGCTGCGTAGATGTTTTCGTAGTCATAGTAAAGCTTGGTCGGATTTCTCGGGTCGAAATAGCTATGCACAAGGTGGTCGAGAATCAGGACGGGCACTCTTGAGGAGCTATCCGATTCGGGGCGGCGCAGGCCAACATTGACGGAGAAATAGTCGCTCTCGACGTGGTATTCGTCGGGATCATCTTTGCGGAGCTGCAATTCCATCCCGATCTTATGCGCATTTCCCAAGACTTTGTGCCACCATTTCACGTCTTCTCCGGCTTCCAGTTCCGGTTGTTTCGCCGAAGCGAGAAACCCGATCCAGAGTACGAATTGCAACCAGCCGAACAACATGACGCCGCGAAACATCATTTGTCCTGAAGCGACGCAGACTCCGAGGATTGCCAGCGTGGCGGCTGTCAACCAGATGATATTCTGGGTGCCGACCGAACTGATCAAAAAGAATCCCGCGAGGAACGTGCCGAGAATTGAGCCCATTGCCCCCCAGGCATAGACGTTGCCAACTGTGGAACCCGTGCTTTTCGCCTTGGCCAGAGCCATACTCGCGGTAATCGGGGAAATCGTACCCAAAGCCACGGATGGGTGCAAAAACAGGGCGGAGACCACGGTCACGATCCACATCGGCCAACTCATCCAGCTGGGCCGCGTCGTGCCGATCAATTGTGCTAACGGATAAATCGTGATGCAACAGAAACTACTAATAAAGAACAACCAGGAAAGTAGTTTGCGATGGTCATAGCGATCTGCCAGCCAGCCGCCGAGAAAATTTCCTGCGCTAATGCCGGCGAGAATTACACCAATGACCGAAGTCCATGTATAAAGGGAACTTCCGACAGCTCTTGCGATGAGCCGCGAGGCCGTTAATTCCAGAACCATGATGCAGACGCTCGTCAAAAATACGATGATACTGCAACCAATCAGCGTCCAGCGAGCAGCCCGTCGTTCTTTGGCGTCCACACTCGACTTGGTGAGAACCAGTGATTCCATGCTGTCCTTCCACTTGGAGTTGAAATTCCCTGAACCGAGAGGCGATCCCAAAGGTCGCTTTTCGCCGTAGCCTGACTCCCTATACCGGGCATTCTACGAGAAAACGCCCGACTCAAAGAGTCGGGCAACGGGCAGCTCGGACAGGTTCTGATGCCACATCATAGCCAACAATCGTCGGCAGTCGTAGCGTCACAATTGTTGTGAAGATCGCGGGAGGCTTGCAGCGGACCTTTCCGCGAGTTCAAATGTGGCCACTCGCACGAAACCATTCTGTGACGTCCCGAATTGACATCAAGTCTTGAAGTGAAGTTTCCCATGGCCGAATTGATCGACGAACTCCGCTGGAAAAAGTTTCCCGTCCTGAATGATGGGTTCGTGTGCCTCGTCGATGTCATGGGGGACGATGGCTCCGTGGTGCAGGCTGCGCGGGTCAGTTATGGTGCGGGAACGCGGCAGGTTTCGGATGACCGGACGTTAATTCGTTATCTCATGCGGCACCGCCATTCGACTCCGTTTGAAATGGCGGAAATCAAGTTCCTGGTCCGGGTTCCGATGGATTGCTGGCGGCAGTGGATCCGTCATCGGACAGCAAATGTCAACGAATATAGTACGCGCTATTCCGTCGCAATCGAAGCGATGCAAGCCACTGAACCCACCGAGTGGAGGACGCAGGCCGAATCGAATCGACAGGGGAGTGGCTCGCCGTTGCCCGAAGACGTGGGGCGGCAACTCAGTGAAGACGAAGTGGCTTTTCAGCGTGCGGCGCGCGATCTGTACGAGCACCGTCTGAGCGTGGGAGTGGCTCGGGAACAGGCCCGCAAGGATCTGCCCTTATGCACCTACACCGAGGCTTACTGGAAGATCGATCTGCATAACTTGCTGCATTTTCTGGCTTTGCGAATGGACTCGCATGCACAGGCCGAGATTCGCGACTACGCGACGACGATCGGCGAACAGATCGTCCGTCCGCTGTTCCCATTGGTTTGGGAAGCCTTCTGCGATTATCGGGCAGAAGGGATGACTTTGACGCGATTGGACATCGGAGTCATCCAGAGACTGCAGCAACGGATTCTGCAGCTTCCCGCTGGAGCCAAACCGGGGGACGATGACTTTCTGGCTGTTCAGGATGAGGCTTGGCGGCCATTGACTCGGAGCCGCGAACGTGACGAGTGCCGTCAAAAGCTGCAAAGGCTGGGGATTCTGCCACTGTAATTGCCCCGGCGATCCGCTGAATCGATGACGAGATTTAAACACTATTCGCCGAACCCCGCTCATATGTCGGAAGTGCAGGTTCGCATTTCTCGCGATATGCGTTTGAAATCTCAATTCTGATATTTCAAGTTTCAGTGGAACTCGAAACCTCAGGATTTGATGAACTGCATCTCTTGATCAAAGTTCGGCGAGAAGTGTCGATTTTTAGCGATCGAGTTCTGACGGTTGCTCCTAAGTTGGCGATTCTGCAGATGAAACTGAAGAATTGGTGTCGTTCTTGTTCATCTACGGCCGGGAGGCTTCTTTTCCGTCGTTGCCCCACTTTCGTGTCCTATGTTTTTAGGAGATTTCGTTTTTTTTAAAGACACGACAGGTCAGGGTTTCCATGCGTCGCTTAAAACCGAATCCTAGTTTAACTCACGTGCTGGTCGTCGACGATGAGTCCGCAGTACGAGAAGTGGTTTGTCTCTGGCTGGAGCGGCTTGGTTACCGCTGCAGTCGCGCAGACAGCGTCGCGTCGGCGGCCTATTTGTTGAAAAACCAGGCCTTTGACGTCGTGACGAGCGACATCACAATGCCGGGCAAATCGGGCATTGAACTGCTGCACTTGATCGTTGAAGAGCACCCTGAAACTCCAGTCCTGATGCTGACCGCGAATTCGGATACGCAATCGGCGATTCAGGCTTTAACGCAAGGCGCCTACGGTTACCTGCTGAAGCCCGTCCAGCGAGAAGAATTCCTGTGTCAATTCACAAAGGCGCTCGAACACCGTCGGTTGCTGGTTGAGAATCGCGAATATACAACGTTGTTGGAATGGAAAGTCAGTGAACAGACGCGAGCAATTCGCAGTGCTCACGAAGAGACGATTCAGCGGTTGGTGACGGCCTCGATGTATCGGGATGATGAAACGGGCGGGCATATTAAGCGGACCGGTATCGGTAGTGCGCTCGTCGCTCAGGCTCTGGGTTGGTCCGCTGAACAGGTTGAGCTGATCCAGCTGGCAGCGCCAATGCACGATGTCGGTAAAGTGGGAATTCCCGACGCCATTCTGCGAAAGCCAGGGAAATTGACTGAAGTAGAATATTCCGTGATGCAGACACATGCGGTCATCGGCGCGAAGATGCTGGCGGGCTCACTTTCGCCCGTGCTGCAGATGGCGGAACAGATTGCCCATTTCCATCACGAACGCTGGGACGGAGCGGGATATCCGGAGCGACTGATGGGGGAAGAAATTCCCAAGGCCGCTCGCATTCTGGCCATCGTTGACTTCTATGACGCATTGATGCATGACCGCGTATATCGCAAGGCTGTGCCGGAAGACATCGTATTGGAAATGATTGATAAAGGATGTGAAACACACTTTGATCCCGAAGTCGTTGTCGCATTTTTAGAGGCGCTGCCTGCGATCCGCGCCGTAAGCGTTTGTGAAAAAGACCATGAATTGGCTCCCCCCACGAGTTTCTTTCCGCTCATGGCGGAATCGCGGATGTCCGAAGTCGATTCGTGGGTAGGGACTCTTTGAAATCCACGGGGATGATTCGCGAATCAATACAAGCTTGAATCGCAGGTAGTGAAATTAGAGCGGTTTAACCTTGGGTCTGCCGGTTTGTGATCAGAGGATCGTGCCACTGCTTGCCGTTGTACTCAACGGAAGCAGTGCAAACACAAGCTCGAGGTCGCACTGCTTGAGGATTGAGTAAAATCCCAAAGCAGTGGCACCGGCAGACTCAAAGTTAAACCGTTATAAATTGTTCTGACATCTTGGAATGTCCCATCAGCAACAATTTCAAGTTTGTGCGAGATGGGACTGGGACTTCTACGTCCCATTGGTCCTCATAACCCCATTCAATCGCCGTCAGTCTTGATGGGGCAAGCCTGCCAAAGCAGGACGATCTCTTAAAATGATGTTCTATTTTTGATCGTCTCTGGTGGGGCTGCAAAAACTGGCCTCAAAACGCGCGTCTCGGGCAGGTCCCAGAGGTTCGATTTTCGGCGACTTCACTCGCCTTCGCAGCATCGTTTGCCGGCGTATCATTCTCGGCGTGGCAGCCTGAGTTCTCCATTTTGCGGCATCGGAAATGACAGATTGGCCGGCTACCGTCCAACGCAGCTTCACATTTCCTCATTGACACCAGTCATTTTGACGAAATCCTTTGGCAATTCATGCTGGCAACGGCGTCGGCAAGGTGCCAGTGTGTGGATCTTGTCAAGCACCGTGAGCGAATCGGGCGCAGGAGACTCTTGGAGGTGCTGGCGACCGATTTTACTGAAGTTAAGAATTGCCGTCCCGCTGGTAATCCGCCATCATCAAGGGCTGGAATTGATCGCGCGGGATTGGTAAGGTAAGGGACCCGAATTTCTCGGGTTCATGTGTCGTGCTGTGCGAATGCTCCGTATCGCCGACTGAAGGACGTGGCAAGCCCAGCGGTGGTTTCCCGAAAAGTGTTTGATTTCTTACCGTTTAATAGAGAATCGATTGTATACCTCGCGCGGATGAAATTGTCGCATTTCAAACGATTATCACGTATTGATTATGTGACGCCCACTCCGGCGAGAAGAAAAAGTCCCTGAAAAAAGTCCCTGAAAACGGGTGTTTTTCAGGCTGGGACAACCTGTGCATTTCGCGCGGGCCAGCCACCCCGATTCCCCCAATTATTACTTAGCCTAGAGGTTCCGACAAAAGCCATGCCGCGATTCCACATCTCCTGAAGTGTCTGAGATGTCGAGCAAATCAAGACAGGCTTGTCTGGAACACTTACCGCACCGAGAAGATTCAATGGCGACGAAGCTCAGTGCCGACTCCTTTCTCTCCTCGGTCCGCCAGAGCGGACTGGTTGACGATAGCCAGCTGAAAAAGTTTTGGCAGGGTTTCGAACAGTCCGGCAAAGATCTCCAGGCCACCGAAATCATTGCTTCGGGCATGGTAGACTCACAAATCCTGACGCGGTGGCAGGTTGATAAGCTGTTACAGGGTAAGCACAAAGGGTTCTTCCTCGGGAAATACAAGCTGTTGTCATTGCTCGGCAGCGGTGGCATGAGTGCAGTCTACCTGGCCGAACATACGTTGATGAAACGGCGTGTGGCGATCAAGGTTTTGCCACAGTCTCGAATCGAAGATACCTCGTATCTGGATCGCTTTCATCGAGAAGCCCAGGCCGTTGCGACGCTCGACCACCCAAACATTATGCGGGCCTACGACGTTGATCAGGAAAATAAGGTTCACTTCCTGGTCATGGAGTACATCGATGGGCAAAGCTTGTTGGAGATTGTGAACCAGCGCGGTCCATTGGGGTATGTCGAAGCCGCGGAAATCATGCGGCAATCAGCGGAGGGGCTCGACCATGCCCACGCCCGCGGGATGATCCATCGCGATATCAAACCCGGCAATATCCTGGTGGACAGAAAAGGTGTGGTCAAGATCCTCGACATGGGGCTGGCGATGTTCTTCGATCCCACAGGAAAGGACGATGAACAGGCCTCGTTGACGATTCAGCATGATGAGCGGGTTCTCGGAACTGCAGACTATCTGTCACCCGAACAGGCTTTGAATAGCCATAACGTGGATATACGGACAGATATTTACAGTTTGGGCTGCACATTTTA
>JAQGHT010000045.1 GCA_028291565.1 Planctomycetaceae bacterium
CAATTTGAATGCGAATCCAGCGATCGTCACGTCGGCCGTGTTGTATGTCTTTCGCCTGCTGATCAACGAGGATATCCCGTTGAATAGCGGCGTGCTGGCTCCCGTGAAAATGATCGTTCCGGAATCGCTACTCAATCCGCCTGACCATCCCGATCCAGCCCAACGCGCCGCAGTGGTGGGTGGCAACGTGGAAGTTTCGCAGAAGGTGGTGGATACCTTGCTGGGAGCCCTGGGGCTTGCGGCCGCGAGCCAGGGAACGATGAATAATCTGACGTTTGGCGACGGCAGCTTCGGATATTACGAGACGATTTGTGGTGGTTCCGGTGCAACTGCAAGTGCCGACGGGGCCGATGCGGTGCATACCCACATGACTAACACCCGTCTGACCGATCCCGAAGTCCTGGAGCGGCGTTATCCCGTGCGGCTTTGGGAATTTTCCATTCGACATGGTTCGGGCGGACCAGGGGCGCATCATGGCGGTGCGGGCATCGTTCGCAAACTGGAATTCTTGAAGCCGCTGAAAGTCTCAATTCTGTCCGAACGCCGAGGTCCCTCATTTCCATTTGGCTTGAAGGGCGGAGAACCCGGCGCACGCGGTCGCAATTTGCTGACCCCGTCAGCAACATCTGATCCGATCGATTTGGGAGGCAAGGTGCAGCTACAGGTCGACGCTGGAGATTTACTGACAATTGAAACTCCGGGAGGCGGAGGATTCGGGTTGCGACAGTAAATCGGGATGACTAAGCAGTCAATGCTTTGTCGAAATCGTCGGGATGTGTCGTTTTCCCGCATGTTGCCGCCTTTTTCGGTCCCGTCGACCTTTTCGATGTTGAGGAAACCCGATAAGAAATGCGGACTTGGGTTGACACAGTGACGATTGCTGATATGTTGAAGATGGCGCTCGCGTTGTTTGGCGACATTGAAGAAGCTGTTTGCAATCCCCGGAAGGCGATCAATGTCCCGAAAATGCGGGAACGCTAGCCAGACAGAGATTGCATTCGTAAAATGTTATTGATGCGAACTCGCCCTCGACCTGCTTCCATCACCGACCTCGATGGACCCCGGCAGATTGAGACTGATCCTTCAAGCGGAATTAACCAAGCATCTGACGCGACATCCTTGATGTTGGCGGTGCCGTTCAACCGGCAGGTGATTGATTGCTTCGTGAGGAAGGGACCGCCAGGAACTTGCCACCCCAAGTGGTTTTGCGAATTGAAATCCAGTGACCTTGATTAGTACGGCAGAGTCCGTGCTGGCGATTTGAGGATCACGAGTTTTTCAGCTCTCGAACCCACCACCCTACCTGTAAAACTTCGGGAGACATCAATGTCCAGTCTCAATCACTTTCGATGGATGACGTGTATCGCGATTGGAATCGCGTTGCACACCTGTTCTATTTTGCAGGCGGAAGAGATAGCGAAGCCGAAAGGGCTTGGCGATCCCGGGACGTTGCAGTCGTTACGCGTCGAGCCGAATGTAGATGGTAAGGGATTCGCGATTCGCGGTCGGGATGCCCGCCAGCAGTTATTCGTAACCGGCGTTTACTCATCCGGCCAACTTCGCGATGTCACTGCGACCGCCAAGTACTCGGCCGAACCCGCCGGCATCGTCGAAATCGATGCGACCGGCATGGTCACCCCAATCAATGACGGGACAGTCACGATCCACGCGAAGAATGACGCGGGAATGACTGCGACAATTCAAACGACGGTGACGGGCTTTAAGAACGAGATCCCGATCAATTTCAAAAATCAGGTTGTGCCGATTTTTACGAAACTCGGTTGCAATAGCGGTGGCTGTCACGGTAAGGCCAGCGGCCAGAACGGCTTCAAGCTGAGCCTGCTGGGCTTCTATCCCGACGAAGACTATGAGTTTCTGGTCAAGGAAGGTCGTGGCCGTCGGTTGTTCCCTTCATCACCCAGCGAAAGTCTGTTGCTGACCAAGCCTGTTGGAAAATCACCACACGGCGGTGGAAAGCGAATGGACACGACCGGCTACGAATACCGGTTGATCGCCCGCTGGATTGAACAAGGCATGCCATTGGGTACTGCGACTGATCCGGTTGTGACCGGAATCAAGTGCCTGCCCGAAGGTCGGGTCATGGATCGTGGTGCCAACCAGCAAATCACTGTCATGGCCACCTACAGCGATGGAACGACAGAAGACGTGACTCGCATGGCGTTGTACGAACCAAATGATTCGGAAATGGCCGAAGTCACGCCCACGGCAATGGTCAAAACGCTTGATCTCGCTGGCGAAGTGGCCATCATGGCTCGATATCAAGGCCAGGTATCGGTCTTCCGCTCGACAATTCCGCTCGGCGCTCCCATGAAGGATTTGCCGACACGCAAGAATTTCATTGACGAGGCCGTGTTCAACAAACTGGCCGTTCTCGGTATTCCGCCTTCTGCCCTGAGTGATGACGGGACCTTCTTGCGTCGCGTGTACATGGATATCACCGGCAAGCTGCCGACCGAAGTCGAAACTCGAACGTTTCTCACCAACAGTGATCCCGCCAAACGCGACAAAGTCATTGATCAGTTGGTTGATTCCGAAGAATACGCGGACTTGTTCGCCAACAAATGGAATCTGGTATTACGCAATAAGAAACGTGGTCCGGCCGACCTGGAAGGAACGTTGTCGTTCCATCAATGGATTCGACAGAACATTTATGAGAACAAGCCCTACGATCAGTTCGTGCGAGAAGTCTTGACCGCTTCGGGTGAACCTGAATTCAATCCCGCGGTCATCTGGTATCGCGAAGTGACTCAAACTAACGAGCAAGTCGAAGATACGGCCCAGTTGTTCCTGGGGCTGCGGATTCAATGTGCCCGTTGTCATCACCACCCGTTCGAACGTTGGAGCCAGGACGACTATTATGGACTGTCGGCCTTCTTCAGTCGCGTCGGCACGAAAGTTGGCGTGGGAGCAAATCCTCAGCGCGACAAGAAAGTGTTCCACAATGACGGCGTGGCCGCTTCGCAAAATCCGCGTAGCGGAAAAAGCCTGAAGCCAGCGGGCCTGGGAACAGTTCCGATGGACATCGCGGTGGATCGTGATCCCCGGCACTATCTGGTTGACTGGATGGCCGACAAAAATAATCCATTCTTCGCCCAAGCTTTGGTAAATCGCTATTGGAAACACTTCTTCGATCGTGGTATCGTGGAACCTGAAGACGATATGCGTGAAACCAATCCTCCCGCCAACCCCGAGTTGCTGAAGGCTTTGGCCCAACACTTCATCGCCAGCGGCTTCGACATGAAGGACTTGGTACGGACGATTTGCAAGTCGAACACCTATCAATTGAGTGCTCTGCCGAACGACTACAATCTGAAGGACAAGCAGAACTTTTCGCGGTACTATCCAAAACGAATGAAGGCCGAAC
>JAQGHT010000094.1 GCA_028291565.1 Planctomycetaceae bacterium
GGCAGATATCCGTGCCAGACTATGTCCTTTTGCTCGGTCAAAGTATTGCACTGAGTTTCCTTCTGGGATCTCGGTGATTCGAACAGACAAAGTTCGACTTGTGTGGGGTGTTCGGTTTACAACGCGAAATTGACGCCCGATCCATCCCAGTTTGCCCCTAGAGGATACGGCCGTCCCGGCCAGACTCGAATCGACATTTTTGACTGATCTTCCTTCGATTGGAAAGCGCGAGTTGCCGATTCTATGCGATCGCGTCAAAATGACCAAGTGAAGAGCAAGAGACAGACACACCACCCAGTTACAGCTGACGAATGCAACTCGCAATTGCAAGAATGCATATGCCAAGGGCAAGTTCTCGTTCAAAGCACTGGAACAGCTTAGTCCGGCGACATTGAAACAGCAGTTGCCAAGCTACGCGCGGGTTGATCGCATTCAGAACGAGAATTTGTGACACTTCGAATCCGTATCGACTTTTCCCCATCTCTTGCGAGATCGTCCAACTTCTCGTGACAAAAGCCTCTGCCTCGTACGGCATGGGAATGATGTGACCAATGGGACTCAGCTGTCGTATCGGTCCCATTTGTCCGATGCCAACGTTATAAGTCTTTATCTGCCAATTCTGCTAAAGTTGGAAGTCGCCAGCGGGTCTGGCGACAAAAACATTCCCACCGTCGGCGAATAAGGCGAATAACCGGAGATCAACTTGAGCCTCTTTCAACGTGACGACATTCTGAACCGCTTGCGGACCAAGATCGCGGACGGACGTCCGATTATTGGCGGAGGCGCAGGAACTGGGATTAGCGCCAAAATGTCCGAAGCGGGTGGCGTCGATCTACTGGTGATTTACAATTCAGGTCGATTCCGCATGGCTGGCCGCGGATCGCTGGCTGGCATGCTGCCGTATGGCGACGCGAACGCCATTATGATGGATATGGCTCGCGAAGTTCTTCCCGTTGTCCCGCGGACTCCGGTCCTGGCAGGTGTCTGCGGCACGGATCCGTTTCGCATCATGAAATTGTTCCTGCGCGACGTCCAGCATGCAGGATTCTCGGGGGTCCAAAACTTTCCCACGGTCGGCCTGTTTGATGGCAAATTCCGAGTGAATCTGGAAGAAACCGGGATGGGATATGGTCCCGAAGTCGACATGATCCGGGAAGCCCACGAAATGGGCCTGCTCACAACCCCCTACGCGTTTAATCCGGATGAAGCGGCGGCAATGGCGAGCGCCGGTGCCGATATTCTGATCCCACACTGCGGCTTAACGACTAAAGGCAGCATCGGGGCGTCGACCGCAATGACTTTGGATGTCGCCGCGAAGCTCGTCCAGGAAATGCATGACGCAGCGAAAAAAATCAATCCACAGATCATGGTCCTGTGCCACGGCGGCCCAATCGCCGAACCGTCCGATGCCCAATATATTCTCGATCACACGGAAGGGATTGTTGGGTTCTACGGGGCGAGCAGCATGGAGCGATTGCCAGTGGAACCGGCAATCGAAAATCGGGTACGAGAATTTACCCGTTTGGCGTTCAAATCGCAGGGGAGCGAGAATTCTCTTCGAAATTGACCGTTTTCTGCCGTGGAACGCCGAATCGCGAAAATGTCCTGATCCAGTTTCATTAGGATTCAGCGGATCGAGGGGCACTTACGATAAATCATTGGCATCCCGCTCGGCTTTAGACTTTGAATTAAGGATTGCGCGTTGAGTCATTTCAAAACTCTGTGGACTTGGCTGAAATGGCCGCTGGCCCTGGCGATACTAGGCGTACTGATCTGGCGGAACCAGGAAGGGTTCCGGCACTTCGCCAGACAGGACAAACATTGGGGCTATTTTGGCCTGTCGTTTGTTCTGGCCACCGTCAGCATTTTCATGACGTTCTTACGTTGGAGCTGGCTGGTCCGTGCCTTGGGATTTCACTTCCCATTGCGAAACGCCTGCCGGCTGGGACTCATGGGAATGGCTGTGAGCTATGTTGGGCCTGGAATGGTCGGTGGGGACTCATTCAAAGCGGTGTCAATTGCCAGCGGACAGGCCTCTCGGCGAATTGTCGCCGCGGCAACTGTTTTTCTGGATCGCATTCTGGGTCTGCTGGCCCTGATGTGGGTCGGTGCGCTGGGGGCGTTCATCAGCATGCCGACGCACCGACAAGAGTTGCATCTTGCAGCGCGGTGGATCTTCTGGATCAGTAGCGGAGTCGGAACTCTGGGATTGATTGCTTTGATGATCCCGGCGGTAACTCGCTCGCCACTCGTTTCCTGGGTCAGTCATTTACCGCTGGTTGGCCGGATCTTCAGCCAACTGCTGGAAGGGGTGGCATTGTACCAAAAACGGCCGACCGTGTTGTTTTTCGCGACAGCCATCGCCGCTGTCGGACACGTGATGATGTGCTCGAGTTTGTACTGCTGCGCCCAGGGACTGGGTGGCTGGTCCCCGGGTTTGATCGACCATTGCTACCTGACCCCGACTGCTGAGATTATTGGCTTGATTCCGACTCCGGGTGGCGTCGGACCACAGGAGTTGGCTATTCAGGAGCTGTATAAAACATTTCCACCCGACGACGTCGGTATCGAGGTGGCAGGGCAGGCTGGATTCCTGGCATCACTCGCGTTTCGATTGAACACAATGTTGATCGCGGCCGTTGGAGCGCTGTTTTATTTCGCAGCCAAGAGTGAAGTCAACGACGTCCAGCGGGCCGAATCAACTGCGGCGTGATTACGGGCAGGTGAATGAGTTTAACAGAACGAGTTGTGGTGTTCCGCCCGCCGCAACCGGCAATTGAGCCGTGGTCTGAGCCGTCACCTTGTAGGGGCCGAAGCTGACTCCGGCGAACTTCTTCCACAGACTGGCGATCGAAACGGTCTTCTTCACGTGCACGCCGTAGTAATTCGGAGCGTTAGGGACATTTCCCGAGGCGAAATTCTGAGCCAGATCGATCTCGCCAAAGACGATGTCACCCTGACAAAAGGCGTTGCCGTTGGTGTTGATCCCACTGTAATTGTCATTGAGTACGAAGGTCTGACCGACAACAGTATTCGCGCTGCCAAACGCAATGGCCGTATTACGTGGGGTGATCGTATCAGCGGGCACGATTTTCCATTGTTGCACAGCGGCCAGCGCCGCAGATTCCAGAGCCGTTTCCAATTCGGTCCGCGCTTGCCAGATCGTTCCTAAATCAGTCAACATGATGAGCAACGTTAAGAACGCTGGAACTCCAGCGATGACCCAAACGGTCGCAATTCCGCTCCGCCGGACCGGGACAAATACTGGCGGTGTGAATTTGGCAACTTGAAACTGGCGACGCATCATAATCCGCAACTTCCTGCGTACTGACAGGGAAACGCTGAGTCGGCGCTGCGGCCGGTCAGCAGTTCAGACTCGCCTTTTAGTGTTCGTAAGGGTATGTCGTCGTGATATCGATCGTTTTCTGATTCGTGCTGAACCCAAAACTCTGCAGCAGATTCGGCGTGACCTTGCCCAGAGGGACCGAAACGGAAACACGGACGGCATTGGATGGGAGCGTGGGCAAATTGGGATCCGGGGCATAGCCATCAGTTGAAGCATTCGGTGTGCCGACCGAGTGCCTCAGCGTCACTCCCTGAGAGGCATTGGGGCCAAATCCCGCGTTCTCGAGTTCTCGATTGACGGCAGCGCGAATCGCCACCGCCGTATCACCAGTTATAGGCGGATCAAAAATCACATCCCCCAGATGCGGCGTTTCTGCGGCCAGCTTTGCACCGAGGCGTGCTGCCTGGGCGACTTGCTGCGACGCATCAATGATTAAGGCGAATTCGATCACCATGGCCAGAAAGACCAGAAAGATCGGGAACGCCAGGATGAATTCCACCACGACGGCTGCCTTGCGGCGCAGAACAACGCGACACGATCCGCAAGCGTTCGAGTTCGGTGCTATAGTCTGATTTCGACGCATAAGCCGTGTATTCCGAAACATCCAATTCGACGCCAGGCCTCTCCTGGCAATCTTGTGGGATCCCTTTTTTTACGAACGACCGTGTCTCATTTTTCAATCCGACACTGATACTGTTCGCGGCCACGAATGAGTCTTTTTCAATGCTTATCCCGGCGATCAAACGTCTCATTCTTAATCGTGCGCGGTATAAAACCGAGAAGACAGCCAAAATAGACTGTCCTATGCCAATCAGACCATTTTCGTTTGAACCACGCGGATGAAGAATTCGTCCTTATCTTTTTCGAGGGATCGGCATGCCGAGATTGAGGAAATCGGCGGTCGTAACGACTTTTCCCGCAGTTTCGAGCATCCGAGCGAGAAAGGCTCTGTGCAAGGGGGGCAGGTATCATAATTCACCACAATAATCCGAAAGAACCAAGCGATTTTCAGACTGCGGGAATCGGTCTGTGGTGTTCGGCTGGGCGGAGTATCACATGCTGATGTGTCAGCGGAAATGCTGACTGCATACTGCAAGTGGTTGATTCGCTAATCCTGAATCATTCGTTCCTGCCGCAATTCTTTTCCGATTTAGCCCCGGCTGTACGGCATTTAAGCTAGTTTCGAGCGGTCAGCGTGTTAAAATTCGATTACGGGTGTCTTTGGATTTGTGCCCGTTATCGCGCGAATCCGCCACGGTTCTGTGCCGTGTTTGACAAACGGGGTTGCTAATTGGACTGGCACTTGTGCCTTGGTTCCTCTCTGCAGCCGGCTTCCGATTCAAAATCTCCAATTCAACGGTACCAACCGATTGGCGAATTTATATCCGGTTTTTCGGATGCGATCTGACTGTTTTTCAGTGAGTTCGCATCGCATGTGTGTGGTTGCGCCCTGTACTCAAGTCGAGTTCGGCAACGCAAACCGCTGCCGAAACCACAATCGCGGCGATTGCGAAACCGGAACACACGATATGCCCTAGAGTTGCGTCAGTCTACGCGATGTTCTCAGGAGAAATTCACGTCGTCTGACAGTAGAGTTTGTTGATCAATCAAGCAATCGAAATCTCCTGGTATAGCAAATGCGTGAAGTGAGCTGCCATCTCTGGAACGCGAGTTGCACTTTCAAATTGACTCCATCATGAATTTTCGCGTGATGATCATTTCTAGATCAGCCTTGTGATTCCATTCGAGGGTTCAAACTGAATGACATTTCACGTGCGGCGTACCGTGACTTTTCGATGCGAATATGCCTGGCGTCATTATTGAGTTCTCATTCCTGTTCGGGAAATGTATGATCCGCCTGTGTCCCAAACGCAACACCAGTCTCGTTATAGCGACACAATTGTGGGAGTCATTGCAAACAAAATGGGTTCAATAGAGCCGGCAACACGAAGAGAGCGAACGATAGACTCAGAATTGATTTTCTCGGACGAATGAAATTCCGACCACGACAACAACTGGAATCGGTTCACTCATTGGATGGGTGGGCATTCAATCAAGTCCCATTGGAAGCAATTTGGTATCTCGATTTGATCTGGTACTCAAGTTCTCCAAGACGGATGTTGTCTCAACTGGCTAAGGAGGCCGGTCTGTGACTCAGGATTTTGAACGGCAGACTGAAAGCACGACACCGCCTGGCAGCGGGACAGGGTTCGTGTTTCCTTCGCGCGCTGGACTTGTTCGGACTTCAGAAACGATTATCAATCCGGAACGCCGCGCCGCGGCGGAGTCTTCGGTGGAACTGCTTCCCGTGCCGTCGTCGGCATTGTGCGGAGTCCTGTTCCCGAACCCCGAAGCCATCCAACAGTCGATCCCCAATCCCGCTGGAGTGGAATTGGGGCACTTCCGGATTCAGTCGGCAATCCGCAGCGGCGGCATGGGAGCCGTTTTCCAGGCACTCGACACCCGTCTGAATCGGATCGTCGCATTGAAAGTGCTACCGCCCAGCCAATCTCGAGACACGTCGGCCGTGCAGCGATTTCGAAATGAGGCTCAGGCTGCGGCCCAGTTGGATCACGACAACATTGCGCGAGTCTATTACATCGGCGAAGATAAGGCCCTGCATTTCATTGCATTTGAATTCATTCGCGGCACCAATTTACGGGAAATTGTGCATCAGCGGGGCAAATTGACTCCGGCGGAAGCCGTCAATTACACGCTGCAGGTCGCTTCCGCCCTCGCGCATGCCGCAGAACATGGCGTCGTGCATCGCGACATCAAGCCATCAAATATCATCGTCATGCCGTCCGGCCGAGCTAAACTCGTCGATCTGGGACTGGCGCGGAGCGAGCATCGTGATAATGAACCCGATCTGACGGTAGCTGGCACGACGCTCGGAACGTTTGACTACATATCGCCAGAACAGGCAAAAGATCCACGGACCGTAGATGTTCGGAGTGATATTTATTCGCTTGGCTGCACATTGTACCACTTGCTGACAGGTGAACCTCCTTATCCGCAGGGAACCGTTCTCCAGAAGTTGCTAGACCATCAAGGTAAAGATGCGCCCGACCCACGTCTGAAAAACCGCCGAGTCAGCCTGGAGTTGGCGTCCATCGTCAAGATGATGATGGCCAGTGATGCGAGAAAGCGTTATCAGACCGCTGGAGAACTGATCCGCGACTTGTTGTTTGTCGCCAATTCGCTGGGTTTGAAGAGTATCAACTCCGAAGGTTTGATGTGGCTGTCGGTGCAGAATTCACCTTCGACATTCTGGGAACGGCAC
>JAQGHT010000130.1 GCA_028291565.1 Planctomycetaceae bacterium
CAATTTCGCCGGTGTTGTAGATCATTTCACACCAAGCTTCTTCGCCGCTCGGATGTTCACGACGAACAGATTTCCCGAAATACACGTCGCCGGTCAATTCCCGAAAAAACAGGATATCGACGCCTTCTACAATGTGCCGCTTCAAGGGTGAAGCGTCCAGCAATACGGGATGCGCTTTAATCGGACGCAAATTCGCGAACAGTCCGAGCTCTTTCCGTACCTTTAACAAACCGGCTTCAGGGCGGGTTTTGGCTTTTGGGTCGTCCCACTTCGGGCCACCGACTGCCGCGAGCAGAACGGCATCAGATTTCTTGCAGGCTTCCAATGTTTCGTCGGGGAGGGGGGTTCCGTGGCTATCAATCGCGTTGCCCCCCATCGGGCAGGTTTGGAATTGAAAATTGTGTCCAAACTTGGTGGCCACGCGTTCCAGAACTCGATGGGCTTCCACCATGACTTCAGGGCCAATTCCATCTCCAGGCAACAACACGATTTTCGCGTCCACGACCAATCCGATCTTCTTAGAGTGTGTTGATCTAGCGGCGAGATTGCAGGACTACAATTTTTCGCAACTGGCAGCCAGGAATTCTTGACGATTCCAATTGATTGTCAGTCAATCACGATCATCCGTGGTGGCGACCTCGCCATCGTCGACCGACAAGGAAAAACGTTACTACTCTAACGGGGTGACCGGCCAATTAACAGCACGGGTCGAGTTGAGTTTCGCGACGGTTGAGCAGAGGCCTCGAGGAAACTTCATCTGGAAGTTAAAGCGTAGGAACCTCGCTATTCCAATACGCAGTACTGAAATTAATGTCCATCAGGATCATGCGAGTCGTGGAGCGCCTCGCTGGCGACGAGATTTTATTGCGATCAACCTGGGTGCTCCGGTCGTTTTGCCGCTTTGATCAGGGGATTTACTGTTTCTTGCGGAACACTGCACGCTAAACCGCCCTAGCGTTTCGCCGCCGGTCCGAGCGCGGGTTGAATCCAGGCTTGCTGGAAATCGCCAACCTTTGAAGGATTCGGATGCTGCTTGGACGACGTAATCCTCGCTCGCACATAGAGTTCGTTTCCTTGGAAGTGGTAACTCACTTTCGAGCCTTTGGATTGATTCAAGACCGCCTTCGCGAGAACTTTGCCAATATCTGCGCTGTATTGCCGCGTCACATCGAGTTCATTCCCATTTTTGTCGAGCACAGGAGTACTCGTTGGATCAAAACCAAGCCTGGTGCCGACGAATTCCACGGTGTATTCCACGTCAGGTTCGGCTCGAATTTCCAGCTCCAGTCCTGACGCATCGGAAACCACTCGTTCGAGGAAGACACCGGATGAGGCATAAAACAGGCCCTGTTCGAGGCTCTCAATCAACGCTTTCGGTGTCAGATCGCGTGCCAGCACCATGACCCAACCACGACCCGGTTCCGACTTACGGCTGGGGATATGGTGATAGTTGTGACCATCATCAGTAGCCAACCCATACATTAACGGCAGATCCAGTTCGGACAGGCGTTTGGATAAAATAATATCCCACAGCCGCTCGGTCGAAGCGTGAATGGAATCACCCGCGTTATTGACGCCGATATGTCCGTTGTAGACTTCGAAGAAGTTTTCGCCGCGAACCCGCGCGAGATCTTCCGCGGTAATGCCCCAGACAAAGTTTGGGTGATTCAGGTGCACGAAGATCGGTTTCCCGGTCCGTTCCCGCTGGGCAATGACGGCATTGGTGTTGTTCTGAATGACTTCGTAAACGGAATTACCGCCGTGCGGAGGGATCTGCTCCTGAAGATTGGTGGCGTTCATGTGGACCGGCTTCTTCTGAAACTTGTCGGTGATTTCTTCACCTTGAATCAGCAAGAATTTCCCACCCTCGTCGAACCGCTCGGAGAGTTCGCCAAAGGTTTTCAGCCTGACTTCGAGACGCCCATTCGTCGTTCGCTCCTGCACCCAGTTGAGGGGAAATAGAAGTTTCAGCTTGTCATACGCTGCACGATGTCCCGCGCTCTTTTCTACGTCGATCCAACGCTCACTTCGTTGAAGCACATTGTGATCTGTGTAGCACAGAAAATCATAATTGCGTTCGCGATACCAGAGAGCAATCATCTCGGGATAATCGTCGCCGTCGCTCCACAGGGAATGAGTGTGCAAATTTCCGCGATACCAGCGTTGTTCCGCATCCGCAGCCAGGATTCGTTGACTGCCGCCGAAAGTTGCAAGACCTGTCTCCATGCCCGGCCGACTCATCCAGAGCGTCGCGCAGGTGATCAGGATCGTCAGGATGCAGGCCAGCGAAAAGCGACGTGAACGCGTCATGCGCAGGTTACTCCCATTCGATGGTACTGGGGGGCTTGGAGCTGACATCATAGACAACTCGATTCACACCCCGCACACTGTTGGTAATCCGAGTCGAGATCCGTTCCATGACATCGTACGGCATGTGGAACCAGTCCGCAGTCATGAAGTCGTCGGTGGTGACGGCACGCACCGCGATGACATCCTGGTAAGTTCGATCGTCACCCATTACGCCGACCGTCTGCACGGGCAGCAAAACCGCAAAAGCCTGTTGTACGGTTCGATACAGTCCCGCTTTACGTAATTCGTCGATGACAATGGCGTCGGCTTCTCGCAGTTTGCGGAGCCGATCTTCGAAAACCTCACCCAGACAGCGTACAGCGAGGCCTGGCCCGGGGAATGGATGCCGCCAGATTAATTCGTCAGGCAATCCCAGTTGGCCACCCATTTCCCGTACCTCATCTTTGAACAGATCACGCAATGGCTCGATCAGTTCAAAACCGAGTTCCGAAGGCAATCCGCCAACGTTGTGATGGTACTTGATGGCGGCCGCGGGGCCATCCGCAGCGCCGCCGCTCTCAATCACATCCGGATAAAGAGTTCCCTGGGCCAGGAACTTCGCGTCGGGAATCGACTTCGCTTCGTGACGAAAAACATCGATAAAGACTTTGCCGATAATCTTGCGTTTCTGCTGTGGGTCCGCGACGCCTTTCAATTCGTTCAAGAACAGTTCGCGTGCGTCGACGACGTGCAGATCCGTTTTGAAATGCCGGCTGAATCGTTCACGAACTCCGTCCGATTCACCGTTTCGTAACATGCCATTGTCGACGAAGATGCACGACAGTTGCGAGCCGATCGCTCGGTAGAGGAGGGCGGCAACAACCGACGAATCGACGCCACCCGACAATCCGCAAATAACTCGATTTTGACCGACGCGCTCGCGAATTAGAGCAACTTCACGTTCGATAAACGAGCTGATCTGCCATGTCCCACGGCATCCACAGACATTCTTCACGAAATTCGAGAGGAGCTTGCCGCCAAATTCGGTGTGGGTGACTTCCGGATGAAATTGCAGGCCAAATAACTGCCGCGTGTGATGTTTTACGGCAGCGAACGGACAGGTTTCAGTTGCTGCCAAAGAATAGAAGTGGTCGCTCAAGTCCTGAACTTGATCACCATGGCTCATCCAGACTGCGAAATCCTTTGCGACGCCGTCAAACAGCTCGGACGTCTGTTGGACCTGGCAAGGCGTTCTGCCAAACTCGCGCGATTCACCTGGCGAAACCTGGCTGCCGAGATGTTCGCAGCTGACTTGCATCCCGTAACAGATGCCCAGAATCGGAATGTCAAGATCGAAGATTGCAGGATCAGGATGTGGCGATCCTGCTCCGTAAACACTTGCCGGAGAACCGGATAGAATGAGTCCTTTAGGGTTGAGCTCGCGAATTCGGCTGGCCGGCAGATTGTGCCGGACGAGCTGGCAGAACACATGTTGTTCGCGCACGCGGCGGGCGATGAGTTGTGCGGTTTGTCCGCCAAAATCCAGAACGAGAATAAGCTCTTCGTCAGCCGTTGTAGTCGGCGTTGTTTGAGACACAATCGATTCCTCAGTAACACGTCAAATGGGGAATCGCGTATTGTATCAATTTGTGGTGTTGAGAATCAAACGGCAAGCAAGACACTTTTTATGAGGTTCTCACAAAAGTGCCTGGCATTAACAGATCAGCCGGAATGCCAGCGTCTGGAACATAGGCAGCGCTATCCAGGCTGACTGGGCACCGGGCCATCCAGAAAAGTCTGCTGCCAGAGTTCGAAGACCAGCAGACTCCACAGTCGATAGCTGTGGTCCCAGGTTCCCTGGACGTGTTCGCTGACGAGTCGACGGACCACATCTGGCTGAAAAAGACCTCGATCGATCGATTTTCGAGATAACAAGACATCTTCCAGAAGCGGACGTAACTCATTGCGGAACCAGTGGTCGAGCGGAACACCGAAGCCCATTTTTGCGCGCTTTTGAATACGTTGAGGCAACAGATCCGCGAAAGTGTCAATCAGGATCTTTTTGCCCTGCCGGCCCTGCAATTTCCATTCGATCGGAATTCGTGCCGCGAGATCGACCACGTGCTGGTCTAAAAACGGCGCCCGGGCTTCGAGCCCGTAAGCCATGGTGGAGATGTCAACTTTGGTGAGGATATCGCACGGCAAATATGTCAAAATATCGGCACAGGTTGTCTGAGTGACAAAGTCCCGCCTGGGGCAAGCGGTGTAAGCGTCCAAAAGGAACTGAGCCGAATCGTGCCCGGCAAGACGGGTTTTAAGTTCGTCAGTCAGCAGTTCATTTCGCCGGTCGTCGTCAAAAATGCTGATCCACTTCAAGTACCGCCGGCGTGGCTCGAGTCCAATTGCTGACAACAGGCGTTTTAAACGTCGGCGTTTCGATTTTTGTGCCACCGAGGCTGGCAGTCGCTGCCAAAACGGAGCTGCGAGAAGTCGTCGCACGAAGCCCGGCAAGCGGTCTGCCCATCCGCCCAGTTTCACGGCCTGGTACCGTTGATAGCCGGCAAACAGTTCATCTCCTCCGTCGCCTGACAATGAAACGGTCACGTGTTGCCGAGTCATCTCGGACAGATACAACATGGGAATCGCCGAGCTGTCGGCGAAAGGCTCGTCATAGTGCCAGATCAGCTTGGGCAGAATCTTCAACGCTTCGGGTTCAATGACTTGCTCGTGGTGTTCAGTGCCAAGATGCTGTGCGGCTTCGCGAGCGTAAGATCGCTCATCGAACGCGGCAACCGGAAAACCGATCGAAAAAGTCTTGATCGGACGTGTGGCAAGACTTTGCATCAAACCGGCGATGATGGTCGAATCAACACCACCGGAAAGGAACGCCCCGAGCGGGACGTCGCTCCGCATTCGGAGTCGCACGGCCTCAGTCAGGGTCTCACGCAATTTCTTCCTGGCTCCCGCAAGGCTGCCAAATTCGTGCGCATCGGTCGGCTCCTCGAATGCCGGTACCCAGTAGCGTTCCTGTTGAAACTTGCCGTCGCGAAATAAAGCCCAGTGGGCTGGTGGCAGTTTCGCGAATCCCTGCAGGATCGATCTCGAACTGGGAACGTATTGATAAGTGAGATAGTCATCGAGTGCCAGGGGATCAAGTTGTTTCGGGATCCCGGGAACCTGCAGCAGTGCCTTGATTTCGCTGGCAAATAGCAGCCGTTGCGATTCAAGCCGATAGACCAGGGGTTTTTTTCCCAGGCGGTCACGGGCCAGAAATAATTGGCGCCGATTTTCATCCCAGATGGCGAAGGCGAACATTCCTCTGAGATATTGGACACACTCCGTTCCGTATTGTTCATACAGATGGATGATGGTCTCGGTATCGCTCGAGGTGCGAAACACGTGGCCTTGCTTTTCCAGAGGGGCCTGCAACTCCCGATAGTTATAGATTTCGCCGTTGAAAGCAATCCACACAGTCCCGTCTTCATTGCAGAGGGGTTGGTGACCTCCGCCAAGATCGATGATTGACAGCCGTCGATGGCCAAGCACGGCGCCCGGGCCTGGAAGTGCTGGCGAGCGGTAGAATCCTTCGTCGTCCGGTCCCCGGTGCGAGATCGACTTGACCATGAGCCGCAACACGGACGGCTCGAACGGCGGAGCTTCAGACGTCCAGGCCGCGCCGGCGATGCCACACATACGAAAAGTCCCTTACGAATCGCGAAAACGGCGGCCGGCTTAGCATTCCATGGTGATGTGGTGATCAGATTACTGTCGTGGACGATAGCAGGAATCCAACACGACCAACGGGACGTATAAGACTGAAGGGACCTATAAGTCCTATGGGTCACATAGGTCCTATAAGTCCCATTCGCATCTTAGGCTTGGATTGACCAATACCTGATCGAATTATGCTTCATGTTCGTTGACTGCTTTAAGCCGCAGCGGATTCTTCTTTGGAGCGGAACAGCTTTTCGATGCCCCGAATGACACCGGGGGTCACGACAAATTTCTGACCGCGATCCTGGTCAGGCAACTCGTACATGATTTCGGTCATCACATTTTCGATCACTGCTCGCAGGCCGCGTGCTCCGGTGTCTCGTTCTTTGGCAACGCGGGCAATTTCCCACAACGCTTCGTGCGTGAATTCCAGTTCGCATTCTTCCATCTGGAAGAATTTCTGGTACTGCTTGACGATGGAATTCCTGGGTTCAGTCAAGACCCGAACCAGATCCGCCTCTTGAAGTTCTTCCAACGTGCTGATGATGGGAAG
>JAQGHT010000152.1 GCA_028291565.1 Planctomycetaceae bacterium
CGCGTGCACCGAATTTCCATGACGAGAACCGCATCTATTGTGCTTGTCTGCATGAATCAAATCAAGCGGGCAGCCGAACGGTGAAAGTACTGCCACCTGTGGGATTGTTGGTCACTTCGATTCGTCCTTTGTGGGCTGTAATGATGGCCTCACAGATACTTAACCCCAAACCGGTTCCTTTCGTGAACTTTTCACGGCCGCGCGCCTTGTCGCCACGATAAAATCGATCGAATAGATGGGGTTTGTCGACCTCATCAACTCCCATTCCCCGATCCCGAACTCGCAGTACTGCTTCATTGGCGTCTGAGTCGCGGTACAATTCAACGTCGACCCGGGTCCCATCCGGAGAAAACTTCATTGCATTATCAATCAGATTATTGACCACCTGGCGCAACCTGCTGGAATCTCCTGGCACAATCACCGGTTCCGAGCATTCGAAATGCAGAGTCATGCTGCGAACCTCGGCAACACCCTGAAACATATCCAAAGCACGCAACACAACTTGCCTTAAATCGAATGGTTCGCCTACGGCATGTAGCGTTCCCGCGTCACTTTCCGCCAACAGCAGCAGTTGATTCACGAGAATCCGCAGATCACTACATTGATCCAGTGTGACACAGATCAGATCTTTATACTCATCCGCGGTACGCTCAGAATTCAAAGCCACTTCGATCGAACTTTGAATTGCGGTCAGTGGCGAACGCAACTCATGGGCGGCATTGGCCGTGAATTCGCGATTGTCGCTGATGTACTTGGCAATACGATCCAGAAAGCCATTAATTGTCAGGGACAGCTTGTCAAGTTCGTCACGCGTGCCGCGCAGTGGCAAACGCTGGAAGAGCTCATCAGGATGCAAACGACTGGTCGTCTCAATGATTTCCTTCAATGGCCGCGTGGCACGTCCCGCCAGCCAATAACCTCCGAGCGGCGATATGATTAACACAACCACGCCCACCCAGATCATCAATTCGGTCAGCCTGCCGACTTCGTTCTCGAGCAGTTTATAGGAGGTGGCGACTCGAATCGTCCAGCGTGGGACCTGCTTCTTACGGGGATGCATCTGAATAATTCGATAATCATCGTAACTCAACGGCTTATCGATCGTGTTCAATACCCATTCTGGAAACAGGTAGTTCGGAGCGTTCTTGCTGGTCCAGCGCAGTTCGCGATTTTCGTCGAACAACCGTACATAGAAACCCCGGTGGGTGTGGCTGATCGCCTTGAGATTGAGTTCGTCCTGGATCGGTTCCATGTCCGGATAGAACCGCTCAAAAATCAAGCGTACTTCGTCCGCATCTTCCACCAGCTGTTCATCAGCTTCGTGCCGCAATGAGAATCGCAATCCTTCGCGCACGGCCCACAACGTGAACAGGACCATCATCAAAACGGTCGCCGTATTCCACAGAGTCAGCCGGAATCGAAGCGAACCAACCAGTTCGCGTATCCGATTTCGTGGCATGTCATCCTTTCACTTGCCGCTGCGGCGCGTCAACTTGTGATTTGCACACTCAGCCAAGTTGAGGAGGGATTGATTTGATCGAGAGAGAGTCTGAATTCGGAAGGTCCCAGGGGGCCCGATACTCGCGAGTCAAGAGCACATCCGCCACGGGATCCCGCACGAAACGTTGCTCCTTGGAATCATATTGCAACGTCCGGCCAACTCGATGAGCGATATTCCCCAAGTGGCACAGTCCACTGCTGACATGGCCGATCTCGATATCCGCGGTTGGTAGATTCCGGCTCCGCATGGAGTCCAGAAAATTCTGGTGATGTGGTGTACCGCAGTCGCTGGAATTACTGGTCGCCGCTTCCCCCTGGCCGTAAACCTTCCATCCTCCACGATCTACAATCAGGGTTCCCAAATCACCATAAAACGCCACGGCCGCGCTGCGGCCTTCAATCCCATGGTGACTCCATAACCGGTGTTCCCAGGTAATTGTCTTTCCGGGAAATCCGTAGTTGACCACCAGGGTATCGGGAGTCTGCTGATCGTCTTGGAAGTAGTGCTTGCCCCCCGTCGCGGACACGTGCGTGGGCCATTCGACATGCAAGCCCCACCGGGCGACATCCAGCATGTGCACGCCCCAATTTCCCAATTCGCCGGTTCCATAGTCCCAGAACCAGTGCCAGTTGTGATGAAACCGGTTGGGATTGAAGGATCGAGCGTGCGCGGGGCCCAACCAGAGATCATAATCGACACCTTGCGGCGTGGTGCAATCTGCCTTATTTCCGATCGATTTCCGCAAATGAGCAGTCCAGGCTTTGGCCAACGGGACACGTCCCAACTTGCCACTTTGAACGTACTCAATTGCCGACTGAAAATGGGATCCGCTCCGTTGCTGCAAACCGGATTGAACCACTCGGTCGTAGCGTCTGGCGGCGGCAACCATGTGCTCCCCCTCCAGCAACGCCTGCGACACAGGCTTTTCAACGTAGACATCCTTGCCGGCCTGACAGGCCATGACAGACATGACGGCATGCCAATGGTCAGGCGTGGCGATCACGACACCGTCAATTCCCGGATCATCCAGCAACCGCCGAAAGTCCCGTTCGGCTCGCGGCGCGAAACCTTGCGTTTGTTCAAGACTCTTTGAGATGGCAGGAAATAGACTTTCGTCAACGTCGCACAGGGCCGCAACACACGCACCGGGCAAACTGGAAAAGCTGGCGGCGAGTTCTTTACCTTGTCCCCGGATCCCAATCACTCCCAGGCGAATGCGTTCATTGGCAGAATCCGCAATGACTGTGGCGGCAGACAGTCCGACAACTCCGGCCGCGACTCCAGCCGCATTCTTGGCACTTGAACCCAAGAACTGTCGGCGATTGATCGGCGAATTGGCAGGCACGCGGGGCATGGGGGGAATCTCGGACATGGCGGGGAGTTAGGATTCTGGAGCATTAAGGCCGCACGCGCCGAAACCAAATAGTTCCGGAGAACCGGGCGGCGTAAGCCCTGAGCAAATTATACTGTTCGAGGCCACGAAGGAGTCTTTTTCAATACATATCCTCGCGATCAAACGTTTCACCCTTACCCGTGCCCGATATAACAACAACTTCCGGGGGCACTCAACTGGTCAGGTGATGTCGAAACAGAGGTCTGATTTCGGTCCAGCTGCGGCTTGATCATGAATTATGATATGAGGATACGCTCGCGTCGAGTCGAATCGAGGCTCCGCGTGACGATTCCTGGCAAAACTCATCTTGCTACGATTTCACATTTCTGCAATAAACCCATTCTGCCCACTCATTTCGCCTGAAATATCCCCCCGACAATTCGCAGAGACATTCCCTCCGGAACATTTTTGTTCCACCGCGGAAAACCTTCCCCCAATCCCAACCGTTCAACTTCAGCACTGTCGTTGTTGGTTCGTGGCGCTTACAACCCATGGCTATTGGACCTATTGCGATGACGAGCCAACTCCGTTCGATGTTCCAACAGTGGTGGCCGCAAACGCCGAAAATTCTTCACGCAACCGTGCCTGCCCACGGAATCCGCACGCGAAGAATTGTGTCGACACTGCTTTGTATCGCGCTGCCTGCGACCGTTCTACCGGGTTGCTTGTCTTTGGCCGCGAAAGGACTGCTGCCGAAAAAGCTCTTTTCATCGAACTACGAAGATGTTGATACATCGAGCCCGAAGCTGAATACCAGGTCCACTTCGGCACTCACCGGCTCCGCCAGTGCCAGTGGCTCACTGCGCCGGGTTGGCCGGCCTTACAATCCTGAAAGTGAAAAGAATACTCAGACGATCAAACAGGTCGTGTTCAAAGCTCCGCCGCGTGGTGCCGGGGAGAATTCTGCGGCTCGCGGGCAAAATGAGGGGCCAAACGCATTTGAAGCTGACTCTTCACTTCCGTCCAATGAGACCGGACCAACTTCCGACTCCACGGTTACGGAAGCCGAATCGGCGATCGCAGGGGTGGATGAAGGTGGAGCCGGTGGTGGCGGAGTAGGAGGAGGAGCGGGCTCCAGCGGTTCAGGGCAGGGTGGCGCGGGGCCTGGTGGCGCCGGAGCGCCTGGAACTGGCGCGACTGGGGCGCCGCCCGTGGCACCGGGGTCGAAGGCGGCACCGACTCAGAACGCCGCGCCGCAAACTGCCCCCGGTCAATCTGGCGCCAAGCGAATCGATCCAGCTCCTGGCACAAACACGCCGTCGAAACCAAAGGGTGATACAAACAACTTCTTTCCGCCGTCCAACGAATCACTTCCGAAGACAGACGGCGCGAAACCCGCAATGGATAACGACCCCGCGGGAAAAGTGAACTTGAAAGGAGATACGAGCGCCACGAAAGGGGATCTCACCACGGATCAGGATGTCCCCGCGGCAGTCCCCGTCCCTGCGATTCCACAGGCGGGAACAGCGACGGTGGGAGCTCCTTTGCAACAAATCACGTTGCAGGAAGCAGTCACTGAATGTGAGAGCAGTTTTCTGTTGCATGCGGCGGCCGAACGCATGATTCAGGCCAATGCTGACTACACAACCTCATCATTGCTGCCCAATCCCTCTGTCTCCGGAATTGCGAGTCTGCAGCCGTTTCCCGGTCGACCGTTTGTCGTTTCAAAAACAGGTGGCCCACCACAATATGATCTCTGGACGACGTACCCTTTCGATTGGTACTTGTATGGCAAACGTAACGCGGCCATGAACGCGGCCGCTGCGGGGACCCAAGTCGCCAGTTCGGAATTCCAGGATTTCGTCAGACAGCGAGTCATCATGACGCGGCTGGCGTTTTTTGATGTTCTAGAGGCCAAGGAACTGCGAGATCTTGCGAAACAGGACTATGCAAATTTGAAACAGGTTGAAGAGATCACGATCAAACAAATCGACCTGGGTGGCGCTGGAACAGTGGAGCTGGATCGAGTCCGTCTCGCTTTGTACACTTCAGAACGCGAAGTGGGAATCCGCGAAGCCGCCTATAAGAACTTCAAATCCACGCTACGAATGTTGATGGGCCGGACGGAAGGCTCTCCTGATTTTGATGTTGCCGGGTCTCTGAAAATTGATGACCCATTGCAACCGGTCGATATTGACACGGTTTTGAAGACGGCGCAGCAGGTGCGGCCCGATATTGAAGCCGCGAGAAAACAAGTCGAATGGGCAAACGCTGTTTTGCAGCAGGAGCAGACGAAAGCCAAACCACAAATCTCGGGAACTTTGGGTTTTACATATCAGCAGCAGGTCAAAGCCCTCGGTGTTCAGGATGCTCCAAGTTACGGCGGCGGTTTACTCTTGACTCTGCCGATCTTTGACAAAAACCAGGGTAACATTACCAAAGCACAATCAGCGTATTCTCAAGCCTATTACAACTTACAGGCAAGACTGACCTCATTACAGTCTGAAGTCGAGCAGGCCACGACGGCGTACCGCTCCGCATATCAGGCGGCGACATCCATCAATGTTGGCCAGGAATCGGCGGCGACAAATGTCCGCGCTAAGATTGCGGCGGCCTACGCGGCAGGCGGACGTCCATTGATTGAAGTCCTGGATACCGAACGGGCCTTTCGAGACACCATGCGATTGCTTATCAACGGTCGCGCGAATTACTGGAAATCACTCAACCAGCTTAATGCTGTGGCCGGCACGAACGTCCTCACGCCGTGAGCGAGGACAATTCATGTTCCAATTCAAGTTCGGTACGCAAGTTTAAAGTTGCGCGATTTTGTGGAACTACGCCAGAACTGGCTCCTGTCTCAGTAGTGCGCTGGCGGACCAGATCCTTCCGGAAAAAAGCTTGCTCAATGTGTGGCCTGGTTTGCGGCGATGTGCCACAGTGCGACGAGCGAGTTCAGTTGTCAAGCTGTGGCACATCACCGGAACACGCAAGTTTATGCCGCGTTCACAGGGCAATCAGTGCTGCGCTGACGCGGGGGCACTCGTGGCGAGATTCTTGGATAGTGCACCTCTCTGCACTGCATCGACAAATTGCATCTTCAAAACTTGTGCTTTGAGCTTACCTCAGACGTCGCCTATCCAGGTGGAACGAAAATCACGCTTGGACTTTTTCGATGGTTTCAGCATCGACATCAGGTTTGACTTCGAAGCGCGGTCCGAAGAAATCATACAGCACGGGTACGACGAACAATGTCAAGAGCGTCGAGCTGAACAACCCCCAGACGATCACTGTCGCAAGTGGACGTTGTACATCTGAGCCCAGACCGCTGGCCAGTGACGCCGGTAGTAGTCCGAAGATGGCGACAATCGCTGTCATCAGAATCGGACGCAACCGTTCCTGAGCGCCATTCACGATCGCGTCGCGGACTGAAAGGCCACCCTGACGCAGCAACATGATCCCGCGCACCATCAGTACTCCGTCCATGATGGCGATGCCAAACAGTGCGCAGAATCCAACGCCCGTGGAAACATTGATGTGCATATCGCGGGCATACAAGGCCAAAATGCTACCGATGCAGGCAAAGGGGACTCCGGTGAGCACCAGCAACGCTGCCCGAACTGAATTAAAAGTGACGAGCAGCAGTCCAAACAGCAATGCGATCGTAATCGGAATTACCAGCGTGAAATGCTGCTTGGCGCGTTCCAGGTTTTCGAACATTCCCAACCAGCCTACGCGGTAACCGGCAGGAACGTGCTCTTGAATGGACTCTTGAAACTTGATTTTCGCATCGTTGACAAATCCCCCCTGATCCCGCCCGATAATATCGGTACGCACGGTGATACGCCGCCGACCGTTTTCACGGGCCACAATTGTTTGACCGTCGATCAAATCGATATGGGCGACGTGGGATAAAGGAACAGGAATTCCATCGACGGTGTAGACTGGCAATCTTCCCACCGCCTGCGGGGAATTCACCGTTTGACGGTCGACTTTCGCGACGATTTCGAAGCGTCTCTCGCCTTCGTAGATGGCTCCAATCGGTTGAGCGCCGAGCGCAGTATTGATCAGATTGGTGACATCTTCAATTCGTACATTATAACGGGCGCATAACTGGCGATCCGGCCGAATGATCAGCTGCGGCTGCGGACCTTCCTGTTCGATATTCACATCGGTAGAACCCGGAACTTCTTTTAATAATCGGACGGTACGACGGCCAAGATCTAACAGAACACCAGCATCCGGTCCCGTAAATTCAACGGCCAGATTCGCCGACGTTCCGTTTGTGTCTTCGGTAACGCTATCAATGATTGGCTGGGTGAAATTGAAACGCGTTGTGGGAAACTCTTCGCGTAGCCGCTTGCCAATTGCCTTGACCATCTCTTGTTTCGATTTGAATTGGTGCCATTCCTCACGCGGCTTGGGGCCAATCATGATTTCCAGGCGGCTGGGCGGAAAAGGATCTGTCCCGGAGTCGTTGCGACCGGCTTGTACGGAGATGAATTTGACATCCTCGAATTCGAGGGCGATTTCACGAATACGCCGGCCATAGGCGCTCGATTGTTGCAGAGCCGTTCCTTCAGGAAAGTTGGCTCGTACCCACACAACTCCTTCGTCCATATAAGGCAGGAACTCAATCCCCAATTCTGGAGTAATTCGGATCACGACGAAGGCCAGCAGGCAAACGACGACCATCATGGTCAGCCAACGGCAGGCCAACAGACCACGCAGGACAATCGCGTATGTTGGCATCAACAATCGCAACAGGGGGTTCTCCCATTCCTCGTATCCGTTGCGATAGAGCAGAGTAGCCAGCACAGGCAAGACAAACAGGGAAAACAGTAAAGCGCCAACGAGCGCATAAACCATCGTCAGGGCCATTGGACGAAACAGCAATCCCTCGATACTGCTCAACGACAACAAGGGCAAATAGGCCACGACGATCATAATGATCGAAAAGAAGACTGACCGCTCCATTTCGAGCGTCGCGTCCAGGACGATGCAAAAGACATCCGGCTTCTTTTCGTGATGCGTCGCGTGTCCCAATCGACGCGCGATGTTCTCCGCGACGATCACCGCACCGTCAACGATAATGCCGAAATCGATGGCCCCGATGCTGAGCAAACCAATCGGAATATTCGTCAAATACATCAAAACGAGTGCGAACAGCAGCGAGAAGGGAATTGTCACGGCGACGAGAGCGGCCATGGACGGGCGCCCCAGAAACAGCAACAAGACCAGCACCACAAGCGTGATTCCCAATGTCACGCTATGCGCCACCGTGTGCAACGTACTGTCAACGAGGTTCTGGCGGTCATAGAAGGGCTTTACTTGGATGCCGGAAGGCAATTCGGTCGAGTTCAGCTCATCGATCACTTCCTGAACATTGACCAGCACTCGTGACGTATTTTCCCCGCGCCGCATCAAGATGACGCCCTCGACCGACTCGTCAACATAATCCTTACTGTAGATTCCCGATTGCACGGCGGAATCAAGCCCGACATTTGCGACATCTCGCAGATAGACCGGCGTGCCGCTGATCGATTTGACAAACGTTCCTTCGATCTGGCTGACGTTTTCCAGCGAACCGCTTCCACGAATCACGAATGACATGCTGCCGCGTTGCAAAACGCTGCCGCCTGCCGAAGCATTATTGGATCGAATCGCCTCCACGACGTCATTGAGACTTAAACCATAGCGTGCGAGATCCGCGGCACGGAAGGTCACCGCGAATTGCTTCTCGAGGCCACCGAAATTGACAACTTCTGCGACACCTGCGGCGCGCAACAGTTTGGGGATCACGACCCAGTCATTGAGAGTTCGCAACTCCATCTGATCATGACCGCCATCACTCACGAGTTCATAGCGGAAAATCTCACCATAGGCTGTGGCCAGCGGCCCCAACTCGGCTTGAGCTCCAGGAGGTAATGTCAGACTCGTCACTTTCTCCTGAACGCGCTGCCGTGCCCAGTAGCTTTCGGTTCCCTCCTCAAAGACCAGTTGGACAACCGAAAGGCCAAAAATCGTACGTGAGCGAATAACTTTGACCTTGGGGACATTCCGCATTGTGATCTCAATGGGAACAGTCACTTGCCGTTCGACTTCTTCCGCGGCACGGCCGGAATAAGTCGTAATGACCTGCACCATCTGCGAAGAGATGTCAGGATAGGCATCGATTGGTTGTTGTTGAAAAGAATAGCAACCAAAACCGACCACGAATATTGCAGCCGCGATCACCAGCCAGCGCTGGCGCATCGCGGTTTCAATCATCAGCGCAATCATGGGACGGCTTTCAAACCGGAGGCAGTCGTTGTCGAAGTGGTTGATCTTGATGTTGATGACGTCGGGACAACAGGCACTGGAACGACGGCGGGCGGCAGCGCGTCAGTCTTATCCTGTGACTGCTTTTGAGCATCCAACGACAGAATAATCATCGGCTTCAGCAAAATCGCACCTTTACCCATCACGACGTCGCCGGGCTTCAATCCATCCAGGATCTCCACCTCGCCATTGCGCGGTTCACCAACCTGGACTTCCGTTGCGCGCCATAGGTCATTTCCTGCGGAAACCAGCACATATTCCGTGCGAGTGACATGCAAAATCGCATCTGTGGGAATCATCAGCGACTGGCGCGGATCTGTTCCCAAGCCAACGTCCGCGGTCATGCCGGGACGAAGCAGGTCGTGTGGGTCATCAATGACCAGCAGAACTCGCAGCGACCGGCGTTCTTTGGACAGAGTCGGGGCGATACTATTGAGCTTGCCAGAAAACAATTGATGCGGGAGACCAAAAAACTGACAGACGCAACTTTGACCTACCTTAACTTGCGTCAGGCGCCCTTCCGGTACATCTGCCATCACAATATCGATATTCTGTGGTGCTGAGCGAAGCAATTCAGGCTCAAGGCCACCCAATTGCAGTTGTCGAGCCGTCACCGCCTCGCTTCGCCGGGATATTCGAATCGCGGATTGAGCGTCGTAAACTTCCTTTTTCCCCGTGATCTGAAATTGCAAGAGCTGTGTTTCTTCCGCAGCCAGGGACTTGAACGATTCGGTCCCTGAGTTCACCAGCTTTGTCAATCGCTCCACAACCTTCCGCTGTGAAGCCTCTCGAGCAGCAGCAAGTGCCTGCACCTGAATCAGTTGTGTCTCGTTAAAAACGATATCCGCCTGGGCCTTTTCCCAATCAGAAAACGCAGTCAGGACTTCGGGAGCTTCGAACTGCCAATAGTCCTTCCCTTTCACATTTCCAGGCCGAAGGCTGGCGGCGACTCTGCCTGTGACAGTCAACACAGGGACCGTCAGACTGACATTGCCAGCCGTGACATGTTGCAGTTTGCCATCCAATGGGGTGCCAGGAGTGACACGAATCAAACGTGGTCCAACGACTTCCACAACCGGCGTCGGCGCAATCGGATGCCCGCTTCCAGATCCATGGGCACTCGGTGAAATCAGCAGGAATGCCAGAACGCCCACCGTCACGCCTAAAGCGAACAAGAACTGAAGCGTGGACAAGATCTTGGCCAGTCTGCCGGAACGCACCGTCGGCTGCGCCGACTGCTGCACCGCGACGGGAGTAGTTCCCGCTGTTGTCATGATACGACCCAATTGCCGAGCGCGGCGTTAAAGTGTTACAGGCGTCCGCCGAGTCCAGGCAGGCCGAATGACGTAATTCGGATAATCGTGGGACTTTCCGTAAATCGCCAGGGAGATTCAGAAGCAATAAAAATCCCTCCTATCAATCAAAGCAAATCCCTCCCATAAGTCAATCTTGAAAGATTGATTTATCGTTAGTTACTTCACTCCGGCATCAGCTTGACCAACGCATCCCGACTTCGACGATAATAAGTCAAAACCTTTTCGCGTTCAGGAAAGGACCTCGCTGCCTGAATTCCAATCTGTTGATCGAGTTTTTTTATTAGCCATTCAACACTGTTCCGGTCCCGAATCGGTCGATTCTCCACGATGACATAGACCGGATTTGTATGGGCTTCCGTATTTTCGCGGCTGGTGGGATTTCTGCCGAAGGCCCGGGCAGCAATCCAGGTCGACTTGACCACATTCAAGTCCGCCTCAATTTGCAGCGGTCTCCCAAATTGCTCCTTCGAAATATCCCATGTCTGTTGAACCTTTCCTCCGACCAGCAGTTGGAGCGTTTCCACGGGACAAACCAGGGATTGCAGCCGGATTCGGATGTTGAGTTTATCCGGGCCGATCAAAGTCACTTCATTTCCAGGACCTTGTTCGTTCACATGGAGTTGCAGTAGTGGTCCAGTCGTGAAGAAACTTTTTCCTTCCGCGATAGCCTTGTTCCATTCCTGAGTTCCCCCCGCGGCCCGCATATAAGCGTAAGTCCGGCAGTCTCCTAATGCCCGGCAATAGGGATAGTCGGAAGCGCCGATGGCCGGAAATTGAAATCCGGCATTCAAAATGTGATACCAGCCTTCCAGCCCAATCCCCCGGTACTCGGCAAATTGCAATAATTCGACGCCATCGGTCGCTCGCTGGGCAAAATCCGCATAAATCTCCTGCTCGTAGCCACCATGCGCGTGAAACGCCAGACCATCAATCGCTCGAACTTCGTCCGAGACCACCCCAAATACCGGCCAGCGGTTGGGGTCTGTCTTCAGACCGTCGGCATCCACGAGACGGCTTCCGCCAATCAAACAAATATGACCATAAGTCGAACACCGGTATTCCTGCCCCGACATCAGAGTATAGATTCCACGTCGTCGTTCGGATTTCGCCCCCATTCCCTGCATTTGATGCCAGATCTGCTGATCCATCAATGGCTGATAAGTCCGGGGATCGTTCATACACAGAATCTGGGCGAATCGAAGATCTTCAGCCTCGGCCAGATCGAGTGCTCGTTCGTCATCATCCATGCTTCTGCGATCGAGATGGATGTGCGTATCGCCCGAATACCATCCGAGTTGAGCCATGTCCGCTACACGCGAGATTTTGACTTCCAGAGCGGAGACAGCGCCCGCCGCAACGTCGACCGTCTGCTCCAGCGGTTGATATTCAAAACCCTTCCAGACGTCGATTCGAGTCGCTCCGGCCGGAACGGTCACTTCACATTGGCCGTCGCAATAGAAGAACCATCCAAAATATCGAAATGGCCCTTTACCAGTTCGATTTCCCAACCGCGATAGACTCCAAGGTTTGAGAGGATTCTGTTCAGGTTCGTAAAACTGCCCATCCGAACCAATCACGTTGACTCGACAAAATGTCGGCTTCCCACCCTGCGCATCGCGGATAATCAGCCGTAGTTTTCCAGGGTTCGGAGGAGCAGCCTGAGCTGGCCGACCAACGACCACTGCCCCGGCGGCGCGATGAATGACATCTTCGAGTTGCTGGATGGTTTCGTCCGCCCGTGGCGATCCACCCCACCAGGCAAAAACCAGGAATATCAACACCGCTGTCGTGGCCAATATCGGTTTGCGAACTTGCTTCATGCGGGTTTTCCTCAGTTCGAACTGTGGCTGACATTCAAAAACGACTGAGCATGCAATTATGATACCGATTCCGCGACGTGCCAGTCGCGCAAAGCCGGAACTTTTGACGTCGGACCGTTTTTTTGCTTGTTTGTTGCCTGGACGCCAGCCGCGTGAAAATCTTTCCGACCTGATTGCTTACAATCTGTCTAAACCGGTGTTCATTTGAAAGGGAAACCGTTTCCGAACCATCGCCAAGGAACCGTGTCTGTTCTAAAATGCTTGCAGCGTCGAGCTTTTCGTAAATGACCGCAAAGAAAGTGGAATTATGGTCCGAGTTGCGATTCTTGGAGCGTCGGGATATGCCGCGCTGGAATTGATTAAGATTCTGTTGAACCACCCACACGTGGAAATCACGGCTCTGGCAACTCGTCAGGAAGGTTCGCCACCAATCCACCAACTTCATCCCAGCTTGTATGGGCGGATCAATCTGGCTTGCGAAGATCTGAACGCCAGGCAAATCTGCGATCGCGCGGACCTGGTATTTTGTGCCTTGCCACACGTCGCGAGCATGTCCATCGTCCCAGAATTGCTGGCGGGCGGCTGTCGAGTCGTCGACTTGAGTGCCGATTATCGCTTACGCGATCCTGCCGTTTACGAAAAATGGTATGGCCATGCGCATACCGATATTGAGCGTCTGAAGACCTCGATTTACGGTTTGCCCGAGATTGGAACTCCGGGAATTCCCGCCGCAAATCTGATCGCGAATCCCGGTTGCTACACGAGCACGTCAATTCTGGCTCTCGCCCCGCTGCTGGCACGCGACTTGATCGAGCCCACTGGAATCCTGATTGATGCCAAGAGCGGGGTCAGCGGAGCCGGCAGAGCCCCCAAGCTGAATACGCTCTATTCGGAATGCAATGAGAGCTTCAGTGCATATTCCGTGGGGACGCACCGGCATCAACCTGAAATTGAACAGGTTTTGGGCGACGTCTGCGGTCAGCACGTCGAAGTCACCTTCACACCACATCTGGTTCCCATGGACCGGGGGATTCTGGCCACTATTTACCCGCGGCTGAGACAGCCAGTGCCTCAAGCGGAATTACTCAAACTCTATCGCGAGTACTATTCTGGCAAGCCGTTTGTCCGCGTTTGCGATCACTTGCCAACCACCAAAGATTCCGCCCATACCAACTTCTTCGACGTCACATTGCGTTTCAATCGAAATCAGCTGATTATCATCGCCTGTCTCGACAACCTGCTGAAAGGGGCTGCTGGTGTAGCCGTGCAGAATTTCAATCTGATGTACGGGTTCCCCGAAACGATGGCTTTGCCCATGTAGTGCTTCTGAACCCCCGCCCTTTATGAACTTTGAGGATTTCGCCATGCATTCCGATGTCACACGTCGACAATTTCTGGGTGCGAGTTCGACATTGACCGCGGCGACGCTGCTGGCTCAACAAGGGAAGACCGCCGAGGCTGACGCAAAAAGCCTGCCTGCGACACCGGGAAAAATTCCACGTGTGGCCGGGATCAATTCGATCTATCGATTTCGGTCTCATGCGTATCACATTGAGGGCCGAATTATCCACGGCTATACGCGGAACGGGTTTCATCACCAGCCCCGGCTACAGCTCGTGCGGATGTATAACGATCAATACCCCACAGATGATTTGTCCAAGATTGATTGCCCGAAGCACGACGTCCAAATCTGCAAAACGGCAGCCGAGGCAATCGGCGGAGAAAAGGGACTTGATGTCGATGGCGTCCTGCTCATTGTCGAACATGGCGACTATCCACTCAACGAATTCAACCAGATTCTCTATCCGCGGTATCAGCTGTTTGAACAGGTGGTGGAAGTCTTTCGAAAAAGTGGCCGATCGGTGCCTGTCTTCGTCGACAAGCATTTGTCGTATGATCACAAGTTGGCTCATAAAATGGTGGCCACTGCACGGGAGCTGGGGTTCCCCTTAATGGCCGGTTCATCACTTCCGGTGACGTGGCGGATCCCCGTCCTCGAACCACCGCTGGGAACGCCGTTTCAAGAAGGCTTGGGGGTCTTCGGCTACGAACGGGGTGCGGTTGAGATCTACCTGTTCCATATTCTTGAGGCCATGCAGTGCATGCTGGAGCGCAGGTCGGGCGGCGAGACGGGTGTGAAATCAGTTCGAGCCATCCAAGGCCCCGCCGTCTGGGAAGCCGGCGACGCCGGTGTCTGGTCCTGGGACCTGCTGCGGGCCGCATTGGCGACAACCCCGACGTCAAATGTCGGACCACTCCGCGAAATCGTCCGCAATCCCCTCGCAGTGATCATTGAGTACGCGGACGGAACAAAAGGGACGGTGCTGAATCTGATTGAAGCGACGTCGGACCTCGCGTTCGCGGGGCGAGTCAAAGGTCTCAAGGACCCGCTGGCAACTTACTTCCATTTACCCGGAGCGCCAGGGGCGAAATTCTTCAATCCCCTGACCTATCACATCGAGCAATTCATCGACACAGGCAAACCGCCCTATCCGGTGGAACGGACACTGCTCACCAGCACTTTGTGTGATCTGGGGCTAAGGTCACTCAAGGCGGGTGGAAAATTCCAAGAATCGCCGTTGCTCAATGTTCGTTACCAGGCGCCAGTCGACAGCGGATTCTTCAAAGACGCATTCACGGATGCGGGGTATTAAGTTCAGGCCAGAATTTCGCGGATCGGCTGCCCGTGATCGATTTCCAGTCGTTTGCGGCCCGGGATCTCCAAACGATGGGAATCCAGTCCGAGCTGATGCAGAATCGTCGCGTGGAGATCGGTAACATAATGTCGATTCTCGACCGCGTGGAAGCCGATTTCATCCGTCTTGCCGTGGGCGATTCCCCCCTTGATGCCACCCCCCGCCAGAGCCACCGAAAAGCCGTAGGGATGATGATCGCGGCCGTCGCCGCCTTGTGCTCCCGGCGTTCTTCCGAATTCGGTTCCAACCACCACCAGCGTCTCGTTGAGTAGCCCGCGTTGCTTCAAATCCTTGATGAGTGCAGCGATCGGTTGATCGACCTGACCACATAAAGAACTGTGTCCGGCCTTCAAGCCACCATGAGCATCCCAGGCTCCGGCCCCGCCATTGCTGCCGTGGAATAATTGAATGAATCGCGTGCCGCGTTCGACCAAACGCCTGGCCGCCAGGCATTGGCGACCGAACGTCACAGTGGGACCCGAGTCCACGCCATACATTTTGAGCGTTTCAGGTGATTCCGTCGAGAAATTGACAACCTCCGGAATCGCAGTCTGCATCCGAAAGGCCAGTTCATAGGACTTGATCCGCGCCCGCATCGACTTATCGTCGGGATATTCCACAGCGGCGATATTGTTCAATTTGCCGAGTAATTCGAATTCGGCCGCCTGTTCTTCACGATAGACTTCTTTTCCAGGAAGCGCGAAGGGAAGTGGGTTGTTCGGATCAACTTCGAGCTGCACACCGTTGTGTTCTGGCCCGAGATAGTTCGCACCATGAGCCCCAACGCCGCCGCAGCAATCTGCGATCGGTGTTCCCATGACAATAAATTGCGGCAGATTCTCATTGAGCGTTCCCAAACCGTAATGAATCCACGATCCAAGCGTCGGAAAATTGCCTTCGAGCGAATGCCTGCCCGTGTGAAACTGCAGTTGAGCTCCGTGGTTATTGTCTGTGGTCCACATACCCCGTACGAGTGCCAGATCATCTGCGCACCAGTCTCCCAAGTGCGACCACCAGTCGCTGATCTCTAATCCGCTTTGCCCATATTTCTTAAAACCGACTTGGAGTGGAAACAACTTCGGGTGAACCTTGTGCAAACCGGCGATCACCTCGCGCAGGTTCTTTTTCACATAGGGCGACTCCAGGGCAGACGCAAATGGAGTTTCCTGGATCGTCTTACCGGCGTGCTCATTCAGCGCCGGCTTGGGATCAAAGCTCTCCATCTGGCTCATCCCGCCGACGAGAAAAATCCAGATGACATTTTTCGCCTTGGGAGGAAAATGGGGCTGCCCGCTGGGAGGCAACCAGGTATTC
>JAQGHT010000157.1 GCA_028291565.1 Planctomycetaceae bacterium
CTTCAGGTACCGTAACGACTTTGCCACATTCTTTGCACTGGAACTTCTTTCCGGCCGAGTCATCCTTGAGCTGATATTTCTTGCCACAGAGACAATTCGCGCTGATCGTCATATTCTGGCCCCCAAAATGATCATGAAGGCGCTCGACCCTCAAGGAACTTTGTTGGTTATTGGATATGGCTAGAGCGGTTTAACTTTGAGTGTTCCTCGAGAAACAGTAAATTCCCGATCAAACGGTAAAGCGACCGGAACACCCAAGGTTAGCGCGCTATAAGAACACAAACGCAGAGATTAACGAAGTGAGGCTCGATCCTACTGCCGCTTTTGTCCAGTGTCAATCATTGATGCCTGTAGCGGCTGCCAGTAGAAAAGGCGACCTGCCGCTGCATTTGATGACAGCGCGATGGGCCCTGGAATCGGACTTTGGCCAAATTCGTTTGATAACTGACGTTGGTCGACTTTTCGAAAAATAGGGGCATCAGCAAGTTTGGGTAACTTGGGAAAACTCTTCGGATTGTTCCGAAGATAATATCGATACCCCCAGAATCGTCGTCAACATCGCTACTGTCGTCAAAATCCACCGGACCGTTACGACGATAAGTTTCGTGTGTGATGCATCCACATTCCGAGTTGCCATCCCTGCTCATTGCAGAAAGTGGACTTCTTGTGCGGATTGGCCTGCATCCCAAATGAATTTCGATGCTTTGTGCCCGCAGTCTGTTCCAGGATGAATGGACTCGCACGAGGATTGCTTGGCGCGCTACGGTTCTGACTGGCAATTTGAAATCGCTTCAAATCGCTAAGGGACTTTGGTAGGGAGGGCTGTCGAACATGAAGTTCGCAATCCGTAAGCTGGCGTTGGCCTGCGTTGTACCGACCACCATGCTGGTTGGAATGTCAACTCACGTACGAGCTCAAGACGTCTCCGCGACGTCCCCAACCACGGCAGTGATGTCGGCCGAGACCACAACTCTCATTCAGCCCGCTGCCGAGCCCCCTCGACTGCTGCCGCCGAGGCTGCTGCCGCGGGTCACGAATGCAGCACCGATTCGAACACCACAAGTTCCGCAAGCGGCTAATCCGCAGGTCGGTAAACCGGGAACTCCCGCCGGAACTCGCGCGGCGTCGAGCAGGAATCGAATTGCCAATGCCCCTATTCGGCAGGTGGCCAACCAGGTTCCTCAACAGCAACAGCCACAGCCGCAGCAACAGCCACCAGCTGCCGGCGGGGAAACGGATGTCCAAAAGCAGTTGCGGTTACTCTACGAAAAGAGTGGCCAGGAAATGCCGGTGATGGATATCAACGAACTGGTCGTTCCTGAGCCTCAGCCGGGGGTCATGCCCGGTACTGGAGTTCCTGCCGGAGCACAACCTGGAATGGTGCAGCCCGGAATGCAGACTCCGGCCGAGTCCCCCAAGAAGCCCAGCTTTTTTGAACGCGTGTTTCTTGGGAAAAAAGCTCCGCCGACATCGCCTCAGCCGCAACAACCGCAGCCGGGCATGCAGCGTCCGGGCACTGTTGCGCCTCCTAACGGAGCCATACGTCCACCGGCAGGTCAGCCGGGGGGCAATTACCAAAATCCGTCCTCCAAGGGCGGCCCGCAAAACGCTACCAATTACCGGCCTTATACGCCGAATCCGCAAGCCCAGCCCAATACGGCGGGACAGCGTCCGGGGATGGTTCAACCGGGTGGCGCGTCGAACCAACGTCCGAATTCGCAAGTGCAACCGCGACCGCAGGGTTATCCTGCCGGGCAAGGTGCCACTGCGGTTCCGGTGACTCAGCAACCGTTTTTGCAACCGCCCCAGGGAGCCATCAATCAGCAAACGCCTGCCGGTCAGAATTCCGCTGGTGTCGAAGAGCAGCAACAAGTTGCTCAACCTCAAGCGACTCGAAAATCCGACCTCCCGGTGCTCGAAGATGAGCCCGAAGAATCATTGGAAATTGACCTGACACCGCGAGCTCCTGGGACCGCCGTCAATCGCCCTCCTCAAGCTGGGGCACAACAACCGGCGGGCCGCCAGAATCCGGCCGTGCAACCAAATCAAGCGCGGAGAGTGATCCCGGCACCGACTTCTACAACGGGCAGTCCGAATGGTCCGGGTGTTTCTGGCACTGCTGTCACTGGACCAAGTGCTGAATCGAATGCGACGACGGTTCCATCTGACGAAAATCCATTCAGTGGGCTCAGGTTGACGATTCCCGACGCCGCGGCACAAAAGCCTGCTTCGAGTTTGTCGACGCCCGCAGTCAATCCGGTTTCGCCTCCCGCAATCAATCCCATGTCTCCAACGAATGGAAACCAGCCACAGGCGAACCGGCCCGTTCGAGCGACTCCGACAACGTCCCCGGCTGTCCCGCAATCGGCAGATAAAGCAACAGGTGGATCGTCTCAACCAACGTTATCTAAGAACGGCGCACACAATATTCCCGCGATCCCTGTCAGCAGGCAGTCCGCGCCCGGACCCGAGGCGAACCCCTTTTTAGAACCACCCGTTGACCGCGCGACATCCCTGTCCCTGCTGGACGATAATTTGCGTAAACTTGCTGAATCACCAGAGAAATTAGGGTTTAAGGGGTTTTGTCCGGTCATGCTGAGACAACATCGCACGTTGGCGATCGCGAAACCGCAGTTCAACGCATCCTATCAGGGAAAGAAATACCGCTTCTCATCAGCCGATGCCAAAGCCCAGTTTGAGAAATCGCCACACTTATTCGCTCCCGCTCACAATGGAGCCGATGGCGTCACCTTATTGGACAATGACAAGTCGCTGGAAGGGTCGCTGGATTTTGCTGCCTGGTATCAAGGCCGGCTGTACATGTTTACTAAACGTGAGCATCTGGAAATGTTTCATGCCGAGCCAGATCAATATATGGATGAAAAAGATCTGGATGCCACGTTAGAAAAAGCGCTGGGCAATCCGGCAAATCAAAAGCCCAATTCCGGATCCGTTGCGAATCCTACTGCAAACAGAACTGGCCAGAAGCCGGGCGTCGGTACACCATCCAAATCCGCAGTTGATTCACCAGCAACCAAGTCTCCCGCTGGCCGACCGGCTGCCGCGAGTTCAGGCCAGCCTCGACCTCGTACGTCGAGTGGAACGGGGACGCGGGCGACACGTGGAGTCCAAGCTCCGACAACAGACGATTTGCCGGTCCTGGCAGACGACATGGAAATCATTGAACCAATTGCCCCCCCTGCAAATTCGAATCGCGCGGCGAGTCCTGCGACAGCGGAACCCAATGCCAACGCAGGTCAATCGAATCCCAACCGGTCAGTCAATCCCACGCCTCTGAAAACAACACTACCGCAAACGACACTACCGCAGCCCGTCAATTCGACAGCCCCTAAAGCGGATAAAGTGAAACCTGCGGATCCACAGCTTCCAGGTCCCAAGCTCCAGGGCCCGAAACTGTCGGCTTTGATCGCTCCAGTCAAGCCCGCATCAGGCGTTCAAGCCCAACAGGCTTACCCCGCACCCAAATTGATCAATCCGCCACCAAAGCTCATCGCGCCATCCGCTGTTCAGCCGGACGGCGCAGAGAAGAGTTTTTAACTGGCGAATTCTCCGTCGCGGA
>JAQGHT010000790.1 GCA_028291565.1 Planctomycetaceae bacterium
GCTCCCGGATCGCCGCCCAGTCCGAGCAGCATCTGCTTGCCAAACCCCAATCCCCGCAAATAAGTGACATAGCGGGCATCCTTCGTCGAAGTTTGCCACGTCACACCATCGTCGGTCGACGCGAAGATGTTCGAGCCTCCATACGAGCCGACCGCGGCAAAATGTCCATTCCCGAAGCAGACTGCGCGATAAACTTCCCCCTCTTTGCCCGTTTGGATATTGGTCCAGGTCACACCGTCGACGGACGTCAGGCGTAGACCCTTATGGCCGACGGCGACGAACAGTTTTTTCGCAGTCGCCTGTTGCTGTAGATTCTGATTCATATCGTTCACTTCTTACCACCAGCCTCAGCGCGATTGCATCGGTAATCAACAGGTGTTTGCGTTACGTCCACGCGTCGCGACTCATTCTGTCAACTTTGGAGTTTCTAGGATCACCTTTGCACCATACGAAATAAGAATCCGCTCAATTTCCAGCGGTTTCGGTTTGGCCTCCGGATGTTGCGTTTCACACTGTACTCCGTACAAATAGGATTTTCCCCATCCCTCAGTTCCGTTGACATTCGCGCCGCGCTCGCAGAGTAATCGTACGACATCAACAGAATTGTAGGCACACGCATATCCTAATGGCGTTTCGAAATTCCGATTTGGTCTCTCAAGATCAGCACCGTAATCCAGGAGCAATCGCGCCATGCGCACGTCATTCTCTGCGGCGGTATGAATCAATAGTGTATTCCCGCCTTCTTCAGCCAAGTCTGGGTTCGCCCCCCTGCGGAGTATTCCCTCGGCCATTTCGTATTGATTCCACCAGACCACCAAAGCCAGCAGTGATGATTCATTGACTACCAGCCTGAGTAGTTCTGGATGTCGCGAAATGAGATCAAAAAGCCGACGTCGGTTGCGGCATCGGATGTAGCGTTCTGCTTTGCGAAACAATCTGGTCTGCCGGTGGACATATTGATGCGAGCGAGGTGTCATTGGTTACCAGTCTCTAAACTGCTCGCGAGTCCTGGGTAGGACAGGTTTTCAACCTGTCAATTTGAAACCTTCAAATGCTCGGCGTCACTCGCCCACAGCGACGTTGTTATGTTGCCTTGTTGCTTGAAGGGCCGGAGTTATCCGATTAATCCCGGTAGCCGGCCATTCAGGCTGCCTGCGAAACGCGATGTCTGGCTGTCACCGAACGAAGTCGTCGGAATCCCCAACAGATTCAGCAACTCCACGTATAGATTCGCCATCGGGGCCTGTTTGTCGAAGTTCAAATGCCGACCTGGCTTCAATGCGCCACCGGCTTTGCCCGCCAGGACCACCGGATAATCGTCCCGGCCGTGGCCGCCGTCGGACATATAAGACGTATAGAGAATCACGCTGTTATCCAGCAGCGTACTGCCCCCTTCATCGATTTCGCTCATTCGGCGCAACGTTTCCGCGAACAACGTCGTGTACCAGGCGTGAATCTGGCGGCAGGCTTCCCGCGCGATGGGATCCGCATCTTCTGGACGAAATGCATTGCCTTGATGCTCAAGGGTATGGCAGTGTCGTTCATAACCCACCGTCACGACGCCGGGGAACATGGAATCGTCACTGCCTGCCGCCAGAGTGACAACTCGAGTCGCATCTGTTTGAAAGGCCAGGACCATCATGTCAGACATCAGGCGAATGTAATCCCCGTGCCGAGACGGATCCTGATCGATTGGTCGCGTGATTTCCCAGATCGGTGTTCCTAATTTCGGCAATGCTTGTGGCACGTTCAACTTCGAGGGACCCGGCGCAGCCTGATCCAAAATATCCTGCCGTTGTCGTGATTCGATGAATGCGATCCGCTTCTCGACCGATCGCACCGAATCGAGATATTGATCGAGCTTGTGCTGATCGTTCTTACCGAGACCGCGGCGCAATTCATTCGCTTGACTCAGCACGAGATCCAAGACGCCTCGATCCAGGGAATCACTTGATGTCGTAGAAGCGGTGATCGTTTCACTGGCGGTCGATCGCCGTTTCCAATTGGGAACCACCGGTTGCCGGCCGCGGAACATGCGGTCGTAAATCAATCGCGGGTTGCCTTCAAACGGCACGACCGTGTCTTTCGAACGAAACGAATACTGATTCGCCAGCAACCCAATCTCCAGAGAAGGCAGCAGAGTTTCTTTCCCGAGCACTCGGGCCGCAGCCTGATCTATAGAAATGTCCGCGAAAAGTTTGCCACCCTCTTTCTTGACCGCAGCTGCGCCAGTCAGGTGAGTGCAGGCACAATGTTCGTGTGCGTTCAGATTGTCCGACCGGCCCCCGTGTGACAGTCCGGAAATGACGGTCACCTGATCTTTGGTGAATTCGAGAGGCCGCAGGATCGAAGGCAATTTCGCGAGGGGACCTGTTTGCTGAGGCTTCCACGATTCCAGGACTGTTCCGCCGGTCACCGTGAAAATCCCCAGCCGCAACGGAGGCCGGGTGGACTCTGCAGCGCGAGCTGGCAATGTGGATTCAAGAAATGGCAATGCCATCGCGGCGCCAGCAGCTCGTAACATCATCCGTCGGGAAATGGGAGGGGACTGATTCATAGGAGTGCTTTGCTAATCCGCAATTAAAGCCAGCGGTACTGAATTTTCGTTGTGGAACCATTCGCTACCAAATCGATTGTAGCATTCCGCGTGATGTTGAAATTGTTTTCCTCAGTATTTGACACTTACGCTGATTCCCCGGTACCGGAAACGGGGCTCATTTAAAATTTGATGTGTTCATTCGTTTGGCATGTTCTTGCGATTCAAGAAGGGATAGCTTTTCACAATTCCTAAAATCAGTGTCGAAAACCGGTAGTCGTTGGCCTTCAATTGATCGGCAATCTCATGGACCGGGCAGTCGTCATAAAAATCGAGTTCCCGTCCGAGTGCGTAAATCAACATCTGCTCGGTCAAATTGCGCACGAATGCGTCTTTCTGCAGCAGGATGACCCGTTTCAAATCGCTGACGCCATTCAATTTCTCGCCGGTCGGTAATTCGCCAGTCGCATCGACCGAATGGTCTCCGACCTTCTCCCGCCACACGCCGACGGCGTTGTAGTTGTCTAATGCAAACCCCAACGGATCCATCCGGCGATGGCACGCGGCACACGACGCATCGTGCGCATGTTGCAACAGTTTCTCACGGAAAGTTTGAGCTTCTTTTTTCTTATCTTGCTCGTCCTTGATTTGACTGACATTCGCCGGAGGCGGAGGGGGCGGGGTCCCGAAAATCACTTCCAGAATCCATTTGCCGCGCATGGTCGGGCTGGTACGCGATGTATGAGAAGTCAGTGCCAGGACGCTTCCCATCCCCAGCAGGCCTCCGCGACGGTGTTCGGCCTTTAAGGCGACACGCTGCATGTCCCGACCTTTTACATCCGGCAGTCCGTAATACTTCGCCAGTTCTTCGTTCACGAACGTGTAATCTGCGTCGAGCAAATCCAGCAGACTTCGATTTTCGCTGCGTAGAAAATCGAAGAAGGTAATTGTTTCGTCGTACATCGCCTGGCGGACGTTTGGATTGAACTCGGGAAAGAATTCCGTGCTGGGCCGGGCAGTTTGAAGCTTTGTGATCTGTAACCACCGTGCGGCGAAATTCTCGGTCAAAGTCTTGGCACGAGTGTCAGCCAGCATGCGTCGCACCTGTTGTTCCAGAACGGTGCCGCTGCTCAGGCCACGGATTTCGATCTCCGCAATATTGCCGTAGGAGTTTTTGGGCGGTACGTAGCGGACGAAGCGTTTGGTAACCGGCGGATTCACTTCGCGAATCACCCAGCCTCGCAAAGGAGGCTCGCTGACTTCGAAGAGTTCCACGATATCGCTTGAAAAATCCTCAAGATTGGATGCTTGAAACTTGCCGCCAACCATGCGATGTTCCTGTCCGATTCGAGCTGCGAAGCGAATCCGGTGGAGCGCCTGTTCTGATCCCAGATCGAGACCGATCCAGTGGCTGTTGGCATCCGGTCCGTCCAGAACTGTCAATAAGTCGCCATCAAACACCTTGTCACGATTGCTACCCTGGTGTTTTTCAGAGCCGACTGCGCCGATGACTTTGCCAGTCAGCTTCACGGTTTCGGTTGAAGGTCCCGCCGCGGTCAGCTTGCCCCGTTCTGCCAGGTAGTGCAGCTCTTCATCCGGCATACTCGACCA
>JAQGHT010000223.1 GCA_028291565.1 Planctomycetaceae bacterium
GGAGACGGACAGGTTGAAAACCTGTCCTACCGATTTATTCGCACCCTCTTCGACTGCAAGTTGTTTGCCAGGTTCTTAAGCCGCATTCGCTTGAGATGTGCGTATTGGGGGGTGGCGGTATGAAGCAGTACTTACGGAGTGGAAAAGCAGTGCTTGAACGCCGAGTACAGCATTCAAGCACCGGGATGGCTCACCTCCGCAAACCGGAACACTCAAGGTGGATTCGATGTAATCACTGGTTGCCCGGCCGGTCGGTAGAGCATTTTGAGACGCTGGCGTTACCCTTGCCGTGAATCTAGTTCCCCAGTGTCTCAAAATCAAACACTGTTGGACCCGTTCGCTCAGCAATTTGGCTGAAGTCGACCTGAAGGGATTTAGGACAAGGGGCGATGTCGGATTGTGGTCTTGTTGAATGGTCAGCGGAATCAGGTTGAACCTATTTGTACCGAGAATATTTGAGATGCGCGATCTGTCCATTTCAATATTTCACTGGCTATTCGAGCAGTGGCTTTTCAAAGTGGCCAAAATAACAAGTCAGGCATTCGGCGAGACCCAACTCAGAGAGTCGGACATCGGATTTTTTGGTCGGGCTCTTCGTTCGCAATGCCAACCCCCGTCCCTGTCCGCTCAGGGCGGAATCAAATCTGGAGATTTTTCGAAAAATTCGTAACTCACCGGTCTTGGCTTGCATTCATACATTAGTCTTAATTAGACTGCTACATACTATCACAGTGCTGTTTCGCAGCTAACTCTAAAAGCAGTTTCATTGCGGTCTCCAAAATTCTCGTGTTCTACTCTTCTCGTCCGCGCGAGAAGGTATTTGTTTTATTTGCAAGTTTTGCAGTTTTTCAGGTACTCGGAGGTTTGGTTATGCAAGTCACACGTCGGAAAGCGTTTACGTTGATCGAATTGCTGGTGGTCATCGCCATCATCGCAGTCTTGATCGCTCTGTTGCTGCCAGCTGTGCAGCAGGCTCGCGAAGCCGCGCGACGTACGCAATGCAAGAACAATTTGAAGCAGATCGGCTTGGCGTTTCATAACTATCACGACACCTATTTGATGTTCCCGTCTGGCGGCGGCCAAGTGAATTCTGGCTGGGGGCACAGTCAATGGGTTGCGATCCTGCCTTTTAATGATCAGGCTGCCCTCTACACGAAGTGGAACTTTGCTGGTAGCGATGAAGGCTGGATTTGCAGTGGAACCAATAATGCTCAGTTTGCGGCTGGGTCGAATCTTCCTTGGATCATTTGCCCTTCGTCAACGTTGCCGACGAGAATCACTCCTTGTGTTGGTCCAGTCCAGAACGCGCAATATTTTGGCATTGCCGGTGGGGCGCCCACCGCAACATGGACAGACTCTGCAGGCTATTCTGTGCCAGGCGGACTGGCGGGACTTTCAACGCGAGGTCTTGTTGGTCAAGGCAATAATAAGAATATGAAAGATGCCAGCGACGGAACATCGAATACCTTATTAGTAGGTGAAATCAGTGCCATGGTTCTGACTCCTGGTACGGGGGTCCCTGGCGACTGTCGCGGTTGCAAGGATTGGGGTTGGCCGATGGGGACCCATAGCAGTTGGATGGGTGCCTGGGCGACCACGACCAACACTGTTATGTATCCACCCAATGCGCCGGTATACGGTTCACTGGGAGCGGACGTGAGCGGTCAGTCCCATACGCGGGGGAATTGCCCCTTGTCGTCATCTCACGTGGGCGGTGCCCAAGTTTTGTTGGCGGACGGAACGGTTCGATTCATTTCCAATAACATCAACATGAACACTCTGACTTGGCTTGCCGTCGGAGATGATCGTCAAGTTATTGGCGATTTCTAATCGTGACTAACGATAATGTCAGTGTTGAGTAGGCTCTACCTTGAAGGCACATTTGACTGCCTTCAAGGTCTTGTTTTTTCGCGATTTGACCAAACTTAAAGGCTCTCGATTATGATTCGGTTTGCGCCGACTGCTAGGGTTGTGGCACTATCTATTGTTTTGTTGGGTTCGATGTTGGGGTGTGGCGGCTCAAGCGGTGACGGTTACAAAGGGGCTTACGGGCAAGTCTCCGGGACTGTCAAATATCAGGGTAAGCCAATCCCGGCCGGTTCGACAGTCCTGTTTCAATCGAAGGAAGGGGCTTCGTTTGTTGCGTCTGGAACGGTCGGCGCGGATGGAAAATACGATCTGCGTTATCAAGGATCGGCCTCTTTACCAGCGGTGGCATATGTTGTTCAACTCGCGCAGCCCGCGGCAACAGCGGCGCCGGGTGGGGCAGTCGATCCGTCCAAGATGGCAGACGGTCAAGCTTTGTTAAATGCTGGAAATAAGGCTCCTTTTCCAGTGAAGTACCTGTCAACCGGGACGAGCAATTTGAGTTTTCCAGTCAAAGAGGGGAAAAACACAGCAGACTTTGACTTGGTTGATTGACATATTGTCAATGTAGGCGAGTGATTTTCTGTCGGAGATAATTCGGAGTGCGCAATTGTCTCGGCGAATTTGGAAAAGGGGCGTTGCGGTCCGTGGCGTTTATGCTGTTCGTGACCGCGAATGAGTCTTTTTCAATACTGAGGATATGAGGATCAATCACTGTCGGAACCATGGTAGGACGGACATTCCTGTCCGTCGTCCGGCCAGGCGGACAGGAATGTCCGTCCTGCAGTCACGCGACTTCGTCGCGTGACTTGAATTCCGACTGTGATTGCTTCGTCAGTCCTGGCCACCGAGACCAAAAGTTTCATTCCTAACCGTGCGCGGTATCGTCGCGAATGCGGACTATGCCCCAACGCCACCCGGCGGTGCCGTTGGGGCGTTTCCAATTTCGTGCAGCAACTGGCTCGATTTTGTCGGATTGGGAGCTGATATGTTTTCTTCGCACTGGCTGAATCGCGCGTCAGTCGGACTCGTCGTCGTACTGGTCGTTTTCCTGGCGATGGTTCCGTGGGGGTGGGTATTCGAAGACGATTTAGATCGTTCCCTCCGGAAGGCATCCGAATTGCTCGCAGATGAGGAGTTCGATGCGGCCGGGGTTCTTGGTTTGAAAGTCGCCCACGGACCGTGGCGCCGTAGCGAAGGGCTATTGTTAGCCGCCCGGGCAGGGGCCAGACTGAAGCGGACGCAGCCCGGCTACTTGCCGCAGTTGTGTGGGGACTCTCCAGCGAGTGATGCTCCGCTTGCTCAGCTTTATGATTATGCCGACCGGTTGCTCGATGCTGGTCGGGTCCGTGATGCTGAGCGAGCACTACGCGCGGTGCTGGCACGCGACCCCCAGCATCACGACGCGAACCACAATCTCGCGATGCTGCTGCGTTTTGAAAATCGATTTCACGAGGCTCAGCCTTTTTTGTTGGAATTGTATCGACAGGGGTGCTTTCGCCGCGAGTACCTGATGACTACGGGGCTAGCAGAGAACCGAGGCCTCTTAAGCGGCGGAGACAAATTCTATCTGGATCTCTGTCGGATCGGCACTCCCACAGACCCTTTTCCAATGCTCAATACGGTGAGATTGGAACAAGAGATTGCAAATCCTAAGTCGACACTGCGGCTGTTAGAAGCGATTCTTGAGAGGAATCCGGACTTGGTCGAGGCGCAAGCGCGCCGCGGTTGGCTGTTGCTGACCGCAGGGACCGAAGATGATTTCCTTGGCTGGAATCAATCACTGAGCCCTACTGCTGAGAAGCATCCATTGGTTTGGGTCGTTCGTGCAATGTACGCCAAAAGTCATGGCGAACCAAGAGGCGCGATTCGTTGTCTGCTACAGGCTGTTGAACTGGACTCGTGTTACCGACAGGCGTTTTATCAGTTGACGCAACTCTTTATTGCGATAAAGGATGTGCCGCATTCTGAAGCCTGCGCTCACCGGGCAAAACTCCTGGAACGCTTCGAATCGGTTCTCGCGATGCCGCCCACGACCTTGGAGCAGTTGCATGAGGCCGCAGAGCTTGCGGAGTCACTAGATCGAATATGGGACGCGTTAGGTTGGGCACATGAAGCGGTCCGGTTGTTTCCCGATAGCCAGCGGTCGCGACAGATCGTGGGGCGGCTGCAGGATCGGGTGTCGCCTCAAACGCCACTCTGCCAGGTTGCCAGAAATTCCGATTGGAACATTCCACTGACGGTGTTTCCGCTGCCCAACTGGAAATCATTGACCAAAAAAAGCGAATTGCCCAGTACAAAGGCAGCTCTCGAAACGACCACGAGTTTTAATGACCTGGCCAGTTCCTGCGGTATCAACTTCGTCTTTCACAACGGTGCCGATCCGGCCGCTGGAATTGCGTATCCATTCGAATTGAGTGGCGGCGGCATTGGTGTTCTTGATTTCGACTGCGATGGCTGGCCTGATTTGTATCTCTCGCAGGGGTGTAACTGGCCAGTGGGTCAGCAGATGACCCACCTAGACCGGCTATTCCGTAATGTCAACGGTACTCATTTCGAGGACGTGACGGCTACCGCTGGAATTACCGAAAACGGCCTGAGTCAGTCGGTGAGTATCGGCGACTTTAATGCGGACGGTTTTCCGGATGTCTATGTCGGCAATGTGGGCCCTAACCGGCTGTGGGAGAACAACGGTGACGGCACATTTCGCGATGTGACTGAAAGTACCGGAATCGGGGGCGGCGATTGGACCGCCAGTGCGGCGTTCGGCGACCTCAACGGAGATGGGTTGCAAGATCTGTATGTCGTGAACTACCTGAGCGGTCCCGATTTGTATACTCGAAAATGCCTCCATCCCGGCAGTACTGTGCCCGTGCAATGCAGCCCGACCTTCTTTCCGGCGGCGCAAGATCGGCTATACCAGAATCTGGGTGATGGTCGGTTCGCCGATTTGACGGAAAAGTCTGGAATTCAAGTGCCGGATGGAAAAGGACTCTCCATTGTTTTGGCCGATTTCTCTAAGGCTCGGCGGCTGAATATCTTCGTGGCGAATGACACCACCGCCAACTTCTATTTCGTGAATCAGGCCGGCAGTCCAGGCGGCGCGCTGCGTTTTGAGGAACAAGCTGTGCCAATGGGCTTGGCGTATGATGCAGCGGGGAGAGCGCAGTCCTCAATGGGAGTCGCGGCGGGAGACACGAATCAAGATGGGTTGTTGGATCTTTTTGTCACGAACTTTACCCGTGAATTCAATAATCTCTACCTGCAGTTGCCCGGCGGGGTGTTCGAAGACCAGATTCGAGAGTCGGGACTGGCCGAACCCGGCTTTGCCATGATGGGTTGGGGCACGCAGTTTCTCGATGCGGATCTCGATGGCCTCGATGACTTGTTTGTCGCGAATGGAGATCTGTACCCCACGTCGACTCCGTATCAGATGCCCCAGCACTTTTTCCGCAATCGTGGAAACGGCCGATTTGAATTGGCAGGTCCAGAAAGCCTTGGACCTTATTTCATGCGGAGCTGGTTGGGAAGGGCGGTTGCACGCCTGGATGTGGATCGAGACGGCCGACCCGACTTAGCAGTGACTCACGTTGATTCGCCGTTTTCGCTGCTCGTCAACCACAGTCGCCACCACGGTCGATTTCTGAAAGTGAGGTTGCGTGGTGTCGTGTCGGATCGCGAGGCAATTGGTGCTACAGTTCGTGTGACCGCGAGAGCGAAAACTTGGTCTCGACAACTGATCGGTGGTGACGGATTCGCGGTTAGCAACGAACGAGTGTTGATCTTCGGGTTGGGCGATACCGCGCAGATCGATTCGATCACCGTCGAGTGGCCAGCAGGAACAAACGACGAATTTCAAGGAACAATCACAGCTGACTCGGAACTGTTACTGGTCGAAGGTTCGCGTCGGGTGATCGTCTTGCACTCGGCTCCAGGACGATTTGCTGAGTGAATGTGGTGCCGAAAACCGAGGTCAAGGATCTTGAGTTTCTGATCCATCTCAGATGTGGATGGGGGCACTTTTCTCTTTTCACAAATCAGTATTGGAAGCCGAAGCGGAGACCTGAATCGGCGTTTTTCGTTCGATCAGTAACCATTCTCGATTGAGTGGTAAATTCCGGAATTCCTGCCGTACCCCAGATGGCCAAAGCACTTCGACCGAATCAATGATTTTGTGTGGTCCCAGGCCGAAAATGAGTCGGCGTTCGTTGGAAGCCTGAAAGCCGTCGCCAGCAGTCAATTGCTGGTGCCGGATCTGATTGTCGATCGACACGCGGACTTTAGCGCCAATGGCGTCCCGTGCGGAATTCACTGCCACCAGTCGCAGTACCAGCGTGTTTCCCGTACCGACCGTGCGATTGGTCAGCAGCGTCACCGGGTCGTTCAGATGCGAAATGCAGACGTCTTCCCGGCCATCGCGGTTCCAATCGATTCGTGCCAGCGATCTCCCCAGCAGTTTTCGTTCAAAGAATTCGCCCAGCTTCTGACCGGGAATCTCGGTGAACGTTCCCTGGCCCAGGTTGCGGAAGACTTGGGCGGGCATGTAGTAGGGAATCGTGAGGTCGACCGGATCGTGTACGTGTCCGTTTGTGACGATCAAATCAGGATGGCCGTCCAGGTCGCAATCAAGGAATTGCGTGCCCCAGCCGAGCATCAGAAAGCTGGGTTCAAACAGCTTGGCTTCGCGAGACAGATCGCGAAAAGTGCCATCAGGCTGCTGGGTGTAGAGATCGTTCGATTGCCGGTAAAAGTTCGTCACAAACAGATCCAGCCGCGCGTCTTGATTGTAGTCTCCTGCGGCAATTCCCATGCAGGCTTTCGCCTGGCCAAGATGGTCCAGTGCCAACCCGGACAGTAATGCTTGTTCCTCGAATTGGATCTTATCCGGAGCTGCTGTGTGATTGACAAAGAAGAAATTCGCGGACATGTCGTTGCCTACGAACAGACTCAGGCGTCGCGTGTTGTCGAAGTCAGCCGCGACCACACCCAGTCCCCGGCCTTCCGGTGCCGCCAGTCCGTGAGACTCAGTGAGGTCGCGAAAATGGCCGTCGCCGAGATTCAGGTAAAAACGGTCTGGCTCGGCCGGATAATTGAGAGGACTGCAGCGTGGACGGACACGCTTGTCGCAGGGCGTGAATGGAGTTTCGCCCCCCAGATAGGTCACAACATACAGATCTGGCAAACCGTCCTGATTGAAGTCGGCCAGCACGCAACTCGAAGTCCAGCCACCCGCCTGTGTCCCCGAGGCCACGGTAATGTCTGAGAACGTGCCGTCTCCATTGTTGTGCAACAATTGGTTGGCGCCGATATTCCCGACGTACAGATCGGGGAAGCCGTCGTTGTCGATGTCGCCGACAGTGACTCCCTGTCCGTATCCAATGTCTCGAAGTCTCGCTGCCGCCGTCACATTGAGAAACGGCTTGTCGTTCGTGGCCCCCGCCACATCGCGACCGCGATTGCGAAACAACTGATCGCTTTGAGTGGGATCAAAGGGCGCCGGAGGGAGTGTTCCCCCCTGTGTCAAATAGAGATCAGGCCAAAGGTCGCCGTCAAAATCCAGCACGGCGACTCCACCACCATTCATTTCCAGCATCGATTCCTGATGACCCTGGCTGGCGCCATTGCGGTAGGTAAATTCAATGCCGGCTGGATTGGAATCGTCTCGGAATGTGATGTTCGCCTGCGGCCCGGTATTTTCCAGCGAGGGGACATGCAGCCGCGAAACGCCGCGAAATGTCGGCAGGCGATAGTGCGAAAGATCGATCTGATGTGCGGGATCGAGCGACGGATTTGTGTAGGACGCCGAGTTCAACAGGCGGTGCGACATCCGCAATTGGGCCGAGTGAGCCCAGGCTGGCCGGGGTCCTTTTTTCTGAAGCGCCAGCTGGCACCAGCCAGCAGCTTCCCAGTCGCGCCCCAGCGACCCCAGTTGGGCGATAATGGAGGGGAGCGTCTCCAGATCCAACTTGTTCGAAAGGGGTGTCATTTCGAGACCGAGTTTTGTCAGTTGTTGGGCCCGTTCGGCGAAGGGACGCGCCGCGTCGTGTTGCCCCAGCGTTACCAAAGCTTGAGACAAACGATAATTCGAATTGGCCTGATTCGGGTTCAGCCGCAGTGATTCCCAATAACAGCGTGCCGCAGCCTCAGCCTGGCCTTGATGTTCGGCCCAAATCCCCATGCCAAGCCAGATTCCTGGATGAGTTTGGGCGGTCGGGGGCAGTTGCTCGTTGATTCGCTCGAAGTCGTCCGAAGTCCCCGTTTCCGCAATCACCTGACATTGGAGCGCATGGGCCTCCAGCAGAGTGGGATGCTTTTCGAGCACCTGGCGAATCTCTTCCAGGGCACGCTGCGGTTGGTTGTCGCGCCAAGCCTGCTGTGCCAGTACCAGCCGGGGGAGCGACTCGTTTGGCACAACGCTCAAGCAGTGCTGGGCAAATTGCGAGGACAATTCGAGGCCGCGCTCAGGTTTGCTTGCGACCACCAGATAATTGACGCTGACCATCCCGGCGCGGAGACGATCTAAGATCAGAGCGCGCGCCTCCCATCCGCGTCCCTCCAGAGTCAAAAGATAGATCAGCTGGTCTTGAGTCAGCGTATCGCCGGGAGCAGATTGCAACGACTGGCGAAACAGTTCTTCCGCCCGGACCGGTTGGCCGGCATTCAGCGCGATGCGGCCGAGTTCTCGTTGTGCCACACTACTGAGTCGCGGGTCGCGGTCGGTCACCTGTTCGAAAAAGATTTGTGCCCAGGCCACATCCTGCATCGCAAGGCTCGCGGAACCGGCGACCGTCAGTGCCCGGTCCGAGTGGGGGTCGATTCGCAAGACCTGGTTCGCGAAAGCCAGAGCTTGCACGGCGTCGCCACGGCCCAGTGCCAGCTCGGCCTGTACGATTGTTGCTGAGGATACGATTGCGTACCACAGTGAAGTCACAGAAATGGTCAGGCAGATGGCGAGCCAGCGACGAAAACTTGCAGGATCGCGATGTGCTTCGATTTCCTTGCTCAACGGAGTTTTCGCCACACCAGTCGCGTGTCGCTTGCGCCGAGTCATGACGGTTTTCGATCTCCCAGGAATCCCAGCACCAATAAGCAAATCCCGATTAGAATTGACGTCGTGGCAAACGGGAGCAGGATCGTCTGCGCATAAATCTGGTTCGGAAACCCAATCAGAAAGGCGTGGGAAAACGCTTGCTCGCCCGCCAGAATCAAGATCGCTCCTGCCACCGTCCTCATGCCTGGGATCCTCTTTAGAGAAATACTATACTTTTCGCGGCCACGAATGAGTCTTTTTCAATACTCATCCCCGCGATCAAACGTCTCATTCTTATCGGGGCTCGGTATCGATAAAGATATCGGAAATGATTTTGGATGGGCGGTTCCCGATGAGCAGAGTCAACCCCCCAAAATGCGAATGACAAATACTTTTCGTCGAAATTGGCGGACCTGATTCGCGACACCGATCACGGAATCATAGCGATTTATACTGTTCGCGGCCACGAATGAGTCTTGTTCAATATTTATCCCCGCGACCAAACGTCTGATTCTTAACCGTGCGTGGTATAAGTCTCTTCCCATGGCACATCCGCGAGGCCGAAATGGTATTGATCCTATCCGCCACCGATGCCGGGCTAAGTTCAAAGCCAGCCTTACGTAGTTCTTGTCAGCCGAAGGAGTTAGGAGCGAAATGACGCTTGTATTGTTCAACCTTTTGCGGAATTGGTGACAAAATCTTTCGCTGGTTCAGCTGGAAAGTTTCTTCTCAGCGGGCTACATTCGAAGTGCGCTCAAAAATCTGGCAGAAATCGGCACCTTGTGGGGACACCGCATGTGTGGAATTGTTGGTTTCATGGCCAAGAAACCGCTCATTGGCGAATCTCTTGGCGAATATATCGTCCCAATGCTGACCTGCATGGGAGAGCGCGGGCCCGATTCGGCGGGGCTGGCGTTGTTTACTCAACCTTTGCCTGAAGCGTTGCGCCGTTTCAGTCTGTATGTCGACGATCAATCGTTCGACTGGGGGGCTTGGGCAGAAACGTTCAAGACTGAAGGTGGCTTCCAATTCGAATTGGATGTGGTCGGGCAACACGCTGTTCTCCTTTCACCGCTTGCACCGGCAGAGTTTCGGACTTGGTTGAAAACCACCTTTCCGGATGTCCATTTACTGTCTGTAGGCGGATCGATCGACGTCTATAAAGATGTTGGTCATCCTCGGGAAGTCGCCGCACGATATGGCTTTGCGGAAATGCAAGGGACCCATTGTGTGGGCCACACCCGGATGGCGACCGAATCCGCGGTATCCCCCGCCCATGCCCATCCCTTTACAGCAGGTGAGGACTTCTGCCTCGTTCACAATGGTTCGCTTTCAAATCCGTATAGCATCCGGCGAAAGTTGGAACGGCTGGGAATTGTCTTTGAGACCGACAACGACACTGAAGCCGCCTGCCGCTTTCTGGAATGGCGGATGCGTGAGGGCGACTCACTCGAAGCCGCTATCAATCGAGCCTTCGCGGAGCTGGATGGCTTCTTCACGCTGCTGATGGCGACTGCCGATCAGCTGGTGCTGGTCCGGGACGCATTCGCCTGTAAGCCCGCAATCGTTGCCGAAACTGATGATTACGTCGCGATCAGCTCTGAATATCGTGCCTTGGCGCACCTGCCGAACATCAATCACGCCCGCCTGTTTGAACCCCTGCCTGAGCAAATCTATTCCTGGAATGTCACTCAATTTGCCTGATGCCGGGTCATCAATCTGGTGATTGATAATCCCTGTCGCGGATGAAACTGTCATATTCCGAACGCTTATCACGTATTGCAGATGTGACAGTCATTCCCACGCGAATAAGAAGTGTCATTGGTCCTTTGTTTGGGAAAACCCTGTTATCCGGAAGTCAAAGTCACATGGATATCGGTACTGCGCAGCGACTGCAGTTTGACCTGGAGCACACGACAATCCGGGAATTGAATCAGTTCCTGCACCATGATTTGCGGTTACTGGCCCGCCAGCGGGATTCCGACCTGAACATCGAAATCACGAACCCTAAAGGTCAGCACAACATCGCCGTGGGTGTGGATTTTCCCGTGAATATCGACATTTTGGGCGACGCTGGTTATTTCGTGGCCGGCATGAATCAGCAAGCGCATGTGATTGTGCATGGGAACGCCGGCTGGAGCGTGGCCGAGAACATTATGTCCGGCAGTGTGCGAGTCAAAGGCTGTGCTTCCGAATGTGTGGGAGCTTCCGGGCATGGCGGTCTGGTTGTCGTCCAGGGGGACGTCTCATCGCGCTGCGGGATCTCCATGAAAGGTTGCGACATTGTTGTCGGAGGTGATTGTGGGCATATGTCCGCATTCATGGCTCAGGCGGGAAGACTGGTTGTCTGCGGTGATGCGGGGACGAATCTGGGCGATTCGCTGTACGAGGCCGTGATTTACGTGCGCGGCAAGATCCATAGCCTGGGAACGGATGCTCGTCAAGAAACGATGTCGGCACAAGATATTCAGGAGTTAGGCACGCTCTTGGAGCAGGCCGGGTTTAATTATGCACCGCAGGAGTTTAAGCGCGTGGCATCGGCGAAGACGCTGTATCACTGGCATGTCGACGCCGGAGCACATTATTAGGGCGGTTTTAACTCGCATTTTCCTCGTAGCTGAAGTCGTGAGACTTCGGG